>NZ_JACARS010000069.1:0-172461 GCF_013386485.1 Pseudomonas sp. P7758
GTTATGCCGTTCCAGCCCTCTGTGGCGCCATGCACACCACGGCAATTCTGCCATTCTCGGGCACTCGCGGCGCTTGTCTATAGTAGCTGCTGCGCCTTGCCGAAGGCCGCCTGCGGGTGGGCATGGGGGAAAAGTCTGACTGGGTAGTCAGTCATGGCGCTTTACCAGGGCGGGCGCGGTGGGTAACGTCTGCCGTCTGTCCTTCTATTACAAGCATTACAAGGAATCGCGTCATGAGTGAGTTGATTGCCTACCACCTCGAAGACGGTATCGCGACCCTGACCCTGAGCAACGGCAAGGTGAATGCCATTTCGCCGGCAGTGGTCAGTGCGTTTAATCAAGCGCTGGATCAGGCCGAGAAGGATCGGGCGGTGGTGATCATCACGGGCACGCCGGGGATTTTGTCCGGTGGCTATGATTTGAAGGTGATGACCGCCGGCCCTAAAGAAGCCGTGAGCCTGGTGACGTCGGGCTCCACCCTCGCCCGCCGCCTGTTGTCGCACCCGTTCCCGGTGATCGTGGCGTGCCCCGGGCACGCGGTGGCCAAGGGGGCATTCCTGCTGTTGTCGGCGGATTACCGGATCGGTGTAGACGGACCGTTCAGCATTGGTCTGAATGAAGTGATGATCGGCATGACCATGCATCACGCCGGGATCGAGCTGGCGCGGGATCGTCTGCGTAAGTCGGCGTTCCACCGTTCGGTGATCAATGCCGAGATGTTTAACCCGCAGGACGCATTGGGCGCCGGGTTCCTGGACAAGGTGGTGGCGCCGGAAGCGTTGCAGGCAGCCGCACTGGAAGCCGCTCGCCAGTTGAAGAAGATCAATATGAACGCCCACAAGCACACCAAGCTGAAGGTGCGTAAGGCGCTGCTGGAAGCCCTGGATGACGCGATCATTCAGGACCAAGGCCACTTGGGTTAATTAAACCTACGCCTGCTGAATCGAAGCCCGACCTTGAGTCGGGCTTTTTCTTACAAAGAATTCCGGTTTGCCTACAACCGCTCTAGACAGTGTCTGTCACAGCATGTTGAAACATGCGCTTAAACATCGCCTATCTTCTGACTCTATAGGGGCAATTGCCGAATACAGTGCACATCCGTACACTGCGCCACCTTTTGTCCCGATGGGCTGTGTCGATGCTTTTTTTGTTACGCATGTTGTTGATGGGCCTGCATTTTATGATTGCGGGCGTACTGGGCGTGCTGCTGGGGATCTGTCGGCCGTTCAATCCGGACAACAGCCGTTACTGCGCGCGCCTGTATGCGGTGCCGGCGATGTGGCTATTGCGCCTGCGAGTGAAGGCCGATGTCGACTCGCTGCGTAACAAGCCCAGCAGTTGCGTGATCATCGCCAACCATCAATCCAACTACGACCTGTTTGTGTTCGGCACCGTGGTGCCGTACCGCACGGTGTGTATCGGCAAGAAGAGCCTGAAGTGGGTGCCGTTGTTCGGACAGTTGTTCTGGCTGGCGGGCAATGTGTTGATCGACCGGGGCAATGCGCACAAGGCGCGGCGTTCGATGCTGACCACCACCCACACCTTGCAGCATGCCGACACCTCGATCTGGGTGTTCCCGGAAGGCACGCGCAACTTCGGTGAAACCCTGCTGCCGTTCAAGAAAGGCGCGTTCCAGATGGCGATCGCCGCAGGCGTGCCGATTGTGCAGGTGTGTGTCAGCACCTATGTGAAGCAGATGAAGCTCAATAGCTGGAACAGTGGCGATATTCTGATTCGCTCGTTGCCGCCGATTCCTACGAAGGGGCTGACGATGGATGACATGCCGCTGTTAATGCAGACCTGTCGCGAGCAAATGCGCGACTGCATCGAGGCGATGGACCGCGAGCTGCAAACCACGCCTGCAATCACGGCTGAACCCCGCCGAATTTGCTGACTCTGATTGGGCAGGGCAGCTAAGCTGCCTGACAGTTGTCATCTGCCATTCAAGAAGAAGCGATCAGCACTATGGGTAGAGTTGTTGCGGCCGCCGTCTATAGCGCCGGAAAGAAAGTCACTGATATCACCCTCGACGAAGGCGCCGCGTGGGCCGCCAAGCCTGACCACTTTGTGTGGATCGGCCTGGAAGAGCCCAGCGCACTGGAACTGGCCAACCTGCAGCGCCAGTTCAACCTGCACGAACTGGCCATCGAAGACGCCCTGGAAAAACACAGCCGCCCCAAGCTTGAAACCTTCGGCGACGCGCTGTTTATCGTGACCTACTCACCGGTGCGCGATAACGGCAAGCTGGAGTTTATCGAGACCCATATCTTTGCCGGCAACGGCTACATCATCACCGCCCGCAACGGCCACTCGGCATCCTACGGCTATGTGCGCCAGCGCTGTGAGGCGCGACCGCTGTTGCTGGAGCATGGGGAAGATTTCGTACTCTATGCGCTGCTGGATTTTGTTACCGAGAACTATCAGCCGGTGAGCGAGGCGATTCATGCCGAGGTCGATGAGCTGGAGCGCAACGTGTTGTGCAACTCCCTGAGTGAAGCGGATATCCAGAAACTCCACGGCCTGCGCCGCGATGTGCTGCGACTGAAGCGCTATGTGGCACCGATGGTGGAGATCAGTCAGGAATTGCAGAAACTGAGCTTCCCGTTTATCGACAAGAACATGCGTCCGTACTTTCGCGATGTGCAGATTCACGTCACCCGGCAGATGGAAGACCTGACCACCTTGCGGGATATCGCCAGCCAGACCATCGAGATTGGGGTGTTGCTGGAAGCCTCGCGCCAAAGCGTGGTGCAACGCAAGTTTGCCGCGTGGGCAGCGATTCTGGCGTTCCCGACGGCGGTGGCCGGGATTTACGGGATGAACTTCCAGAACATGCCGGAGCTGCAATGGCACTATGGGTATTTCGCGGTGCTGGGGTTTATTGCGGTGGGGTGTACAAGTTTGTGGGCCAGCTTCAAGCGTTCAGGCTGGCTGTAACAAACCCAGCTCAATTTGCTGAAGATCAAAAGTGTGGGAGCTGGCTTGCCTGCGATGCAGGCACCTCGGTTTGTCAGTTACACCAAGGTGATGCTATCGCAGGCAAGCCAGCTCCTACATTAATCTGCTTTGCCTTGAAGACCGTGCTTCTTGCCCTGGACGGTTTCAGGCCGCTCCTGCTTTTGGTTTGTGCGCCACAAACCGCATCATCCATTCCGCCACGGTAACGCCGTGATGGTCTCGCTCCAGGCTGGCCACACCGTTGGTGTAGACCTTCTCCCCCAGCGTTGTCTGAAGAATCTCCAGCAACTCGCGGGAATAGTCGTGGATAAATTCCGGGTGGCCCTGGAAGCACAGCACCTGGTCTTCAATGTGGTACGCCGCAAACGGGCAGAACTCGCTGGAGGCGATCACGGTGGCGTTTTCCGGCAAGGTGGTGACCTGGTCCTGGTGGCTGATCAACAGCGTCAGTTCTTCCACCACCGGGCTCATCCACGGTGCCTTGGCGTTCAGTTTGTAGTCATGGATGCCCATGCCCCAGCCCTTGGTCGCCCGCTCGGTCTTGCCACCCAACAGCAGCGCCAGCAACTGGTGGCCGAAGCAGATGCCGATCAGCTTGTCGCCGCGGGCATGGCGGTCCAGCAGGTAGGTCTTGAGGGTCTGGATCCACGGATCGGTGCCAAAGGAGTCGGCCTTGCTGCCCGTCACCAGGTACGCGTCGAACACTTCTTCATCCGCCGGGTATTCACCCTGCACCACGTTATAGATGACGAACTCGGCGGCAATAGGCTGTTTGGAGAACAGGCGCTTGAACATCTGCCCGTACCCTTGGTACTGATCGATCAGCCCAGGACGCAGGATATCGGTTTCCAGGATGCACACGCGTAACGACATAAAAAATACCTGACACGGCGATGGGAATAATGAACACCCCCAGAGCCTGCCTTGAAATACCCTTCCAAGGCAAGCCCCATCGCCATGCTCAATGTGGGAGCGGGTTTGCTCGCGAATGCGGTGTGTCAGTCAACACACTCGTTAGCTGATCCACCGCTTTCGCGAGCAAGTCGAATCGTCGCACCGCCGCTCCCACATTTGGATCACCGAAACGCTTCACCCTGTGCAGCTTTCTCCAACAGCAGCGCCGGCGGCGTGAAACGCTCACCATATTGCTCGGCCAGGTAGCGGGCGCGGGCGACGAAATCGTTCAGGCCGTACTGGTTGATGAATTGCAGCGCTCCGCCGCTCCAGGCGGCAAAACCGATACCGAAGATCGAGCCGACGTTGGCATCAGCCGTCGACATCAACACGCCCTCCTCCTCACAGCGCACGGTTTCGATGGCCTGGATGAACAGCAAACGGTCACGCACGTCTTGCGGCGAGATCTGTTGGCCAGGCTTTTCGAAGCGGTTTTTCAGCTCCGGCCACAGGTGTTTCTGCCCGCCCGCCGGGTACTCGTAGAAACCGCCACCCGCCGCCTTGCCCGGGCGCTTGTATTCATTGAGCAACAGGTCGATCACGGCAAACGCCGGGTGCTGCGGTAACGGCTTGCCTTCGGCCTGTAAGTCCTTGGCCGTCTGTTGACGGATATGGCTCATCAGGCTGAGGGAAACTTCGTCAGAGACCGCCAGCGGCCCCACCGGCATGCCGGCCTTGCGTGCCTCGGTCTCGATCATCGGCGCCGCCACGCCTTCGCCGAGCATGGCGATGCCTTCGTTGGTGAAGGTGCCGAACACCCGCGAGGTGAAGAAGCCGCGGCTGTCGTTGACCACGATCGGGGTTTTCTTGATTTGCAGTACGAAGTCGAACCCCCGCGCCAGGGTTTCGTCGCTGGTGCGGGCGCCCTTGATGATTTCCACCAGGGGCATTTTTTCCACCGGGCTGAAGAAGTGCAGGCCGATAAACTTGCCCTGGTCTGGAACGGCGGTGGCTAACCCGCTGATGGGCAAGGTGGAGGTGTTGGAGGCGATCACCGCTTCGGCGCCCACCACGTTTTGCGCGGCCGCCGAGACCTTGGCCTTGAGTTCCCGATCCTCGAAGACGGCTTCGATGATCAGGTCGCAGCCGGCAAGATCAGCATCGGATTCGGTAGGAACAATCCGCGCGAGGATGGTTTCCCGCTGTTCGGCGGTCAATTGCCCACGCCCGACCTTCTTGTCCAGCAACGTGGCCGAGTGGGCCTTGCCCTTCTCTGCCGCCGCCTGGCTGACGTCCTTGAGCACCACCTCAATGCCCGCCGAGGCGCTGACGTAGGCAATGCCCGCGCCCATCATCCCGGCGCCGAGCACGCCGACCTTGCGTGTCACATACGGCGCAAAGCCCTTGGGCCGCAAACTGCCGGCATTGATTTCATTGAGCTGGAACCAGAAGGTGCCAATCATGTTTTTCGCCACTTGCCCGGTGACCAGCTCGGTGAAGTAGCGGGTCTCGATCAAGTGCGCGGTGTCGAAATCCACCTGGGCACCTTCCACGGCGGCGCAGAGGATTTTTTCCGGGGCCGGGAAGCAGCCGTTGGTTTTGGCGCGCAGGATCGATGGCGCAATGGCGAGCATTTGCGCGACTTTCGGGTTGGACGGCGTACCACCCGGGATCTGGTAGCCCTTGATGTCCCAACGCTGTTTCGCCTCGGGGTTGGCCAGAATCCACGCCCGGGACTTGGCCAGCAGCTCGTCACGGTCTGCCGCCAGCTCATCAATCAACCCGGCTTGCAGCGCCTGCTGCGGCGTAATCTTTTTGCCTTCCAGCAAGTAGGGCAAGGCTTTTTCCAGGCCCAGCATCCGCACCATGCGCACCACACCGCCGCCACCCGGCAAAAGCCCGAGGGTGACTTCCGGCAGGCCAATCTGTACCGACTTGTGGTCCAGCGCCACACGGTGCTGGCACGCCAGGCAGATCTCCCAGCCACCGCCCAGCGCTGCGCCGTTGATCGCGGCCACTACCGGTTTGCCGAGGGTTTCCAGGGTGCGCAGTTGCGCCTTCAGCACCAGCACGCTGTCGTAGAAATCCTTGGCGTGGGGCTTGTCGACCTTGATCAGTTCATTAAGGTCGCCGCCGGCAAAGAAGGTCTTCTTCGCCGAGGTGATGATCACGCCCGCAATCGAATCCTTCTCGGCGTCCAGGCGGGCGACGGTGGCCGCCATGGCCTCGCGGTACACCCCGTTCATGGTGTTGGCGCTCTGGCCGGGCATGTCGATGGTCAGCACCACAATCTGGTCCTGGCCCTTTTCGTAACGAATGGCATCGGTCATGACTGATTCCTTAGGCTCAGAGGCGTTCGATGATAGTGGCGATACCCATGCCGCCGCCGACACACAGGGTGGCCAGGCCATAACGCTGCTGGCGCACCTCCAGCTCATCGAGCAAGGTGCCGAGAATCGCGCAGCCCGTGGCGCCCAGCGGGTGGCCCATGGCGATGGAGCCACCGTTGACGTTGACCCGGGCGGCGTCGATGCCCATGTCCTTGATGAACTTGAGCACCACCGACGCAAACGCTTCGTTGACCTCGAACAGGTCGATGTCTTCAACCCGCAAACCCGCCTTGGCCAGTGCCTTGCGGGTTGCCGGTGCCGGGCCGGTCAACATGATGGTGGGGTCGGTACTGGTGACAGCGGTGGCGACGATCCGCGCCCGGGGTTGCAGGCCGAGTTCGCGACCTTTTGCTTCAGAACCGATCAGCATCAGCGCCGCGCCATCGACAATCCCGGAACTGTTGCCCGGTGTGTGCACATGATTGATGCGTTCGACGTGGCTGTAGACCCGCAACGCCGTGGCGTCGAAGCCCATCTGGCCCATCATTTCGAAGCTGGGCTTGAGTTTGCCCAGGCCTTCGAGGGTGGAGTCGGCACGGATGAATTCGTCCTGATCCAGCAGCACAATGCCATTTTGGTCCTGCACGGCGATCAGCGACTTGTTGAAGGAGCCGTCTGATCTGGCCCGCGCCGCTTTCTGCTGTGAGTGCAGGGCAAAGGCGTCGACGTCCTGGCGGGTGAAGCCTTCCAGGGTGGCGATCAGGTCGGCACCGATGCCTTGCGGGGTGAAGTGGCTGTGCATATTGGTTTGCGGGTCGAGCACCCAGGCGCCGCCGTCACTGCCCATGGGCACTCGGGACATGGACTCGACGCCGCCCACCACCACGAGGTCTTCAAAGCCGGAGCGCACTTTCATCGCGCCGAGGTTCACGGCTTCCAGGCCCGAGGCGCAAAACCGGTTGATCTGCACACCGGCGACGCTGATATCCCAGTCCGCCACCAAGGCGGCGGTCTTGGCGATGTCGGCGCCCTGGTCGCCAATCGGTGTGACACAGCCCAGGACGATGTCATCCACTTGCCGGGTGTCGAGGTCGGTGCGCTGTTGCAGTGCCGTCAGCAAACCGGCCACCAGGTTCACCGGCTTGACGCTGTGCAGGGCGCCATCCGCCTTGCCTTTGCCCCGGGGCGTGCGTATCGCATCAAAGATCAAAGCTTGGGTCATGACGTCCTCGAATCACTATGCAACGAATCGTGCCCTTACCTTAGGCGCCGGGGCGCCGGATTCAATGACCGAACCGCTCATTGACCTTGACGCTCACGCTCAGACGAACGGTAGGAGGCTACGGGAATCGGCTGATTAATCGTTTTAGCTGTCTAGCCGTAGGGCTGGCGTCTGGCTGGCAATTGGCCTCATGCCTTTTTAATAATTTTTCTTCAGGTGATGAGACGAAATGGATCTAAGCCATGTAGAACGAGGGCTCTAAGGTTGAATCTGTAAGAGAAGTTAAAGGTTGCTGCCGGGTTTTGCTGGAGCACCTGTAGGAACTGTAAGAAAAGAGTCATGTAGCACCGTCATAGTTGAATCGACCGGCACGCATTTGACGCTCAGGAATAACAACAAAAGGCAGTCAGCCATGTTCAAGCATTCGAAAGTACGTCAGGCGGGACTTATTCTGTTCGCCACCACCCTGATTCTGATCTTGCCCAACCTCACCAAGGTCATTGGGTGACCTCTCACACCCCACATTCTGCGCAGACACAGCGCCAGGATCGCAGCCTTTGGCAGCGCCTTTCGGGATATTGCGTATAGCGATCCCGTCAAGGGCTGCCGTTTTGCGCGCCGAGATTTTTTGATTTTGCGGTATCGTGAGTTCCACCGCCTTTTCCGATATGTGGCCCTTCCTTGAAACAGATCATCGTCCTCCTGATCCTGCTGCTGGCCTTGCCGGCGCACGCCGCGAAATTGACCGTCGAGCTGGATCACGCCAGCAAAACCTGGGAAACCACCGAACTGCTCAAGCGTCCGGATGTGCAGACGGTGCAGATCGTTGATGACGTTTCCTACAAGCGCAATATGACGTATCGCGCAGTGCCGCTGGCAGCACTGTTGCCGGGCATCACGCCGGAAAATCATCTGCAGGCAGTGGCCCTCGACGGCTTTGCCGCGGAACTGACGGCGGCACCGCTGCTATCAAAAAGCGGCGCGCGGGCCTGGCTGGCGGTGGAAGATCCGGCGCATCCGTGGCCGCCACTGGCAGACGGCAAGCCCAGTGCCGGGCCGTTTTATCTGGTGTGGACCGATCCGCAGGCAGGCAATATCAGCCCTGAGCAGTGGCCGTTTCAGATTTCCGGGATCAAGCAGTTGAAGACGGTGGCGGAGCGCTTCCCGGCGTTGTTGCCGGATCCGAAACTGGCGGCGAATGACCCGGTGAATCAGGGGTTCGCACTGTTCCAGAAGAACTGCCTGGCATGTCATCGCCTGAACGGGGCCGGCGATGCGCAGGTGGGGCCGGACCTGAATATTCCTTACAACCCCACTGAATATTTTGCCGGGGATTTCCTCAAGCGCTACATCCGCGATCCGCAAAGCATGCGGCATTGGCCACAGGCGAAGATGCCGGCGTTTGCCACCAGCGTGTTGCCGGATGCGGACCTGGATCTGCTGGTGGGGTATTTGAAGCATATGGCGGGCAGAAAGCAGCCTTAAGGCTCAGGTAAATCTGTGGCGAGGGAGCTTGCTCCCTCGCCACAAAAAGCTTTCCTGGCACAGAGAGCTTTCCTGCTACACACAGCTCCCTCTCTCCCTGGATCCTACTGCTGCTGCACCGAAATCACCGGTGTCGGTGCTACAAATACCTTGGCATGCATCTGCTCATGCCCTCCCCCACGACGCATGCCTCGTACCGGGCAGGCGTCCAGGTAATCCAGACCCACCGCCAGCTTCAAATGCCGCTCCGGCCGCGCCAGTTGATTGGTCACGTCAAAACTGTACCAGGCGTCATCCAGCCACGCTTCAGCCCAGGCATGGCTGGCGAGGTGCTCGCAGTCTTCGCTGTACAAATACCCCGACACATAACGCGCCGGAATCCCCAGGCTGCGGGCACAGGCGAGGAAGGCGTGGGTGTGGTCCTGGCACACCCCGGCACGCCCGGCAAACGCCTTGGCCGCACAGGTGTCGACTTCGGTAGAACCCGGCGAATAGGTCATGTACTGGTTCAGCGCGTGCATCAGGTCGATCAATGCGCTGCGGTCGCGGCGTTGATGGCAATGCTTTTCGGCAAAGCTGCGCAGGGCCTCGTCCGGCTCGGTCAACCGGGTGCAGCGCAGGAACGGGAAGGCCGACTGGCTTTCATGTTCGGCTTCGCGCAATTCGTCGATATCCACCTGGCCACGGGCGCCAATGATGATGGCTTCATGGGGCTCGTCCAGGGTCAACACGTGCAGGATATTGCCGAACGGGTCCAGTTGCGCCCGTACCGGCCGGGGCAAGTCCAACTGCCAACTGAGGACATGCTGGCGCTCGCTGTCGTGGGGCGTGAGCCGCAGGTACTGGATGCTGGCACGCACCTGGTCTTCGTAGTGGTAGGTGGTTTCGTGGCTGATGGAAAGTCTCATGCCGCCTCCAGGTAGGAACTGTAAATAGCATCGCCCAGCTCGCGCACGAGCGGGATGAAGTCGGTCAGCCAAGCGTGCAGGCCTTCCTCGAGAATTTCGTCGATGGCGGTATAGCGCAGGCGTGCGTCCATTTCCGCTGCCAGGCGTTGGGCCGGGCGACCGTTGATGCCGGGCAGGCTGCCAAGGATCTGGTCGATCTCTTCACTGCAGGCCCGCAGCGACCGCGGCACGTCGGCGCGCAGCAGCAACAGCTCGGCGACTTGTCGGGCGCCCGGGGCATCACGGTAGATTTCGGTGTAGGCCTCGAACGACGACAACGCCCGCAACAACGCACTCCATTGATAGTAGGCATGGGCGGTACCATCGGTGACCGCTTCGGCCTGGTCGCCGGCCATTTCATAGCGGGCGTCGAGCAAGCGCAGGGTGTTGTCGGCGCGCTCGATAAAGGTGCCCAGGCGAATAAAACGAAAGGCGTCGTTACGCATGATGGTGCCGTAGGTGGCACCGCGGAACAGGTGGGAACGTTCCTTGACCCACTCGCAGAACCGGCTCATGCCGTAGCGGCTCAGGCCTTGCTGGGCGATGTCGCGAATTTCCAGCCAGGTGGCGTTGATGTTTTCCCACATGTCGGCGGTGATTCGCCCACGCACGGCATGGGCACTGGCGCGTGCAGCGCCGAGGCAGCTGTAGATGCTGGCCGGGTTCGCCGCATCCAGGGCGAAGAAGTGCAGCAGGCGTTCGGCGTGCAGTTCACCGTGGCGCTCGCGGTAATCGTCGAGGGTGCCGGTGATCAGCAGCGGCATCGCCAGTTCATGCAGGCCATCGCCGCGCCCGTCCTGGGGCATCAGCGACAGCGAATAACTGACATCGAGCATCCGCGCGAGGTTTTCCGCGCGCTCCAGGTAGCGTGACATCCAATACAAATCCGAGGCAGTTCTACTCAACATATTTCAATCCTCGACCACCCAGGTGTCTTTGGTGCCGCCGCCCTGGGACGAGTTGACCACCAGCGAGCCTTCCCGCAGCGCCACACGAGTCAGGCCGCCGGGGACCACACGGGTTTCCTTGCCTTGCAGCACAAACGGGCGCAGGTCGATGTGGCGTGGCGCGATGCCGTTTTCGACGAAGGTCGGGCATGTCGACAGGCACAGGGTCGGTTGCGCGATATAGGCGTGGGGCTTGGCCTTGATGCGTGCGCGGAAGGCTTCGATTTCCGCCGCCGAGGCGGCCGGGCCGACTAACATGCCGTAGCCACCGGAGCCCTGGGTTTCCTTCACCACCAAGTCCGGAAGGTTGGCGAGCACGTGGGACAGTTCGCTGGGATTACGGCACTGGAACGTCGGAACATTCTTCAGGATCGGTTCTTCATCCAGGTAAAAACGGATCATCTCGGTGACGAAGGGGTACACCGACTTGTCATCCGCCACCCCGGTGCCGATGGCATTGGCCAACACCACGTTGCCCGAGCGGTACGCCGCCAGCAGGCCCGGCACGCCGAGCATGGAGTCCGGGTTGAAGGCCAGCGGGTCGAGGAACGCGTCGTCGAGGCGACGGTAGATCACATCCACCGCCTTGGGACCATCGGTGGTGCGCATGAACACGCGGTCATCACGCACGAACAGGTCGGCGCCTTCCACCAGTTCCACGCCCATTTCCCGGGCCAGGAATGCATGCTCGAAGAACGCACTGTTGAAACGCCCAGGCGTCAGCACCACCACACTGGGATTATCCAGCGGGCTGGAGCTTTTCAGGGTGTCGAGCAACAGGTTGGGATAGTGGTCGATGGGCGCAATGCGCTGGGCCGCGAACAGTTCGGGGAACAGGCGCATCATCATCTTGCGGTCTTCGAGCATGTAGCTCACGCCGCTGGGGGTACGCAGATTGTCTTCGAGGACGTAGTAAGTGCCGTCGCCATCGCGTACGAGGTCGACACCTGAGATGTGGGAATAGATATCCCGATGCAGGTCCAGGCCCTGCATCGCCAACTGGTACTGCTCGTTGGCCAGGACTTGCTCGGCGGGGATGATCCCAGCCTTGATAATGCGTTGTTCGTGGTAGAGGTCGGCGAGAAACATGTTCAGCGCCTTGACCCGCTGGATGCAGCCGCGCTCGACGATCCGCCATTCACTGGCCGGGATGCTGCGGGGGATCGTGTCGAAGGGGATCAGGCGCTCGGTACCTTGCTCATCGCCATACAAGGTGAAGGTGATACCGGCCCGGTGAAACAGCAAATCGGCTTCGCGCCGGCGCTGGGCCAGCAGTTCGGCCGGCGTGTCGGCCAACCAGCGGGCAAATTCGCGGTAATGGGGGCGCACCTGCCCTGCCCCGTCGTACATCTCATCATAATAAGTGCGGATCATGCCGTACTCCTTGTCACCCGGACGCCAGAACCATCGCAAGGCCCGTGCCAGCGGCATAAACACTTAAGTATCAATCAGTTGGATATAGACGCAGGTCTCATCGCACCATCCCGGTGCAGCAAATGCCCGCTGTCATGGGCGGCGCCTCATTGCAATGCAGGCCATGACTATCACCAGCATAGTCAGAGTTGATTTCACTGCCCGGCAAACCCCGCGGATAATCACCTCCATCAGCTGAACAGGACGCGTCCTACAGCCTCATCCATTGCGCATTACCGCTTGTACCGAATCGCTCTCCTCCTTTGCGATCTTCCCTTTGGCCACCCTGCTCGGGTGGCTTTTTTTTGCGCAGGATTTTTCCCGCGCCAGAAACAAAAACGGCCGACCCAAAGGTCAGCCGATACGCTGTGTTGTTGCTCATGTCGCTACATGGGTAACCCACGCACCTCCTGTTTCACGCCCCATCCCTCGATGATTCCGCCCAAGGGCTCGACCACCGCCTCAAAGTCCTGCTCGAAGTCTCCTATGCCGTCGTAGGTGGCGAACATGATTTTGCTCAATTCCAGGTACCAGGCGCCGTCATCCCGTGCGCTGACCTGGGCATTCAGGGATTCCCCACGAAACCGACCCGCAGCCCGCCGCGCACGTTCCTCATCCGGGAAAATGGCGTAGAACTCGATGGGATGGAAACGCGAGAAGTCAAAGCCGCCCTCTTTCATGCGGCGCAACACGTTGGTGCTGATGTCTTCTTGATAGGCTGTGCTCATGAAACGTCCTCCTCAAACCGATGGATAGACTTTCCGTGCTTCCCAAGGCCCGCGCTGCAAGGGCGCGGGTGTTACGGCAGTGACGTCGCCGCTGGGAGACAAGCATGTAGCTGACAAGACCAGACCTTAGCGATTCATTCGCTGATCTCCATTGCAGAGTAGCGCGAAGCTATCACCTCCACCAGAGTCTGTTTAAAGGCGTACAGGGAATATTCAGGCGGCGGGTTCGACGTTGAGGTCTTTGATGCTGTTTTGATCTTTCAGAATCTTGACCGTGGGTTCGGCGATACGCCCCTCCAGATCGTTGAGATCCAGTTCCTCCAGCACCGGTGATACGCGGGCGCGAACCAGGCGCGCAGCTTCTTCAAGCGTGGGTTTTTGCTCGCACTCGAATTGCTCGACTACCGACTCACCATGATCATTGGTGAAGGAAACGTTCCACTTTGGCATCAGAGCCTCCTCGATAAAACCCATGGGTGGGCTTACATCTATCTGGACCTTGAGGGCCTGGAAATCGTTCCACTCAAGGCAGGAGGCACCTGATCAACTGCAGTTATTTTTCAGCGTGTTCTTTCAGGGCTTTCAAGGTGTTGAACGGTGCGTCCACCACGAACTTGTTGGCCAACCAAGACGGCACGCTGCCACCTGGCTCGGTGTGCACCTGGTAGGTCACTTCGGTCAGGTTGTCGCCTTTAGGCACCAGCTTCCAGTAACCATCGACCTGGGCTACGCGCACATAGCCTTTGACTTCTGGCTGGTAGGTCGGCACTTCCAACAGCTTGCGGGTGACGGTGCCGTCGGCAGCCTTGGTGGTGGTGATTTCCAGGATCGAGTCACGATCGGTCACCGGGAACGGTGCCTTGAACTGGGTGTAGGTCCAGCTCTTGTCGCCTTCCTGCTTGAGCAGTTTCTGCGACTTGCATTCGTGGATCCAGGAGCAGGCCCCCGCCACGTCTTCCTGCAGCGCCTGGATCTTGGCCAGCGGCGCCTTGATGGTCGTCACACCGCGATAAGCCTTGTACTTGGAACCGGCAATTTCACTCAAGGACACTTTGATGCCGTCTTCATCCTTGGCCGTCTGCCAGTCTTCAGCATGCGCTGCGGCAGCGAACAACGCGGTAAAACCGCACAACACAGCAATTCGTTTCAGTGAACCCATGGTCTTATTCCTTATTGTTGAAGTTCAGTACTTTGAACAGCCCACTAAGCCGCCGTCATCTGTTCCCACCAGCCGATCAACCTGATCGCTTCTGCCTGGCTACTGCCGCAGACCTCGATATCCGCCTGGAACGAACTACACACTGCGGGCCGCTCAGGCTGGCCAAACAACTGGCACAGTTGTTCGACCGAAAGATGCAGGCAGCGTTCGCCCGCCGGTTTGCCGGCAGGCATTCCCGGCAACGGAGAACTGATGGATGGGGCAATGCAGCAAGCGCCACAGCCTTCACGGCATTTCATGACGAACAGATCCTCGACAACTCAAGTGTTGATGGCCACGTAAGACTACGCCCTTAAACAGACGTTTTAAATTGGCTTAACAGGGGTTTTTCACCGAAAACAAAAGTGACTGACCAGTCTGCGACAGAAGGTCAGGGGTGCGCGTCACGTTTACTCGTCGGGTTTATTGCTTGAACTGGAAATCCAGCGCTGCGCCTTCTACTTCGCGGCGTTCTTCGTTGCGCAGTTGCAGCTGCATTTCATTGCTGAGCAGGCGCCCGTTGATCTGGAAGGCACTGTTGTCAGTGGGCTTTTCGGCAAACATCGGCGGCAGCAGCGGCACGTTCTTCGGCTGCGGCATGGTGCCGAGGGGTTGCAGGTGGCGAACCATGTTCGACGGCAGGCTCAAATCCAGCTCTGCGGGCGGCAGCGGCGTCTTGGCGACTTCGTGGGCCGACTTTGACTTGCTGGCGATAGGCGCACGTTTTTTAACCGGCGTTGCTTTCTTTGCGGGGGCTTTCTTCGCGACCGGTGCCTTCTTGGCCGCAGCGGCTTTTTTCGCCGGCACCGTTTGCTGGGAGCTGGCAGCAGGTGCCGCTTCACCGGCGGGAGCCGCCAGGACAGCGCCAGCGTTACACAGGCTTAACACGCAGATCAGCAGGGCAGCAGGAAAGGTATAAGTCATATCGCCAGCAGCATTAACGGCAGAAGGCCATATGCTCGCTTGTTGAGGACGGTATGACAAGCATGGTAATTAGCCAGCTACCCGTCGTGTCCCCTTTCCATGCCTCAAAAACCCGCCGCAGTCTCCTGGCATAACTGGCTTGCCAGCATCCCGAGGGTCATCAAGGCGCGCTCCGCCTCGCGGTTCCACGGGGTGCCGCAGTTCAGGCGAATACAGTGGTTGAACTGTTCCGTATTACTGAAGATCAGCCCCGGTGCAATGCTGATGCCCTGCTGCAAGGCGCGCACGTGCAGTTCCTGGGTATTGACCCGTCCAGGCAAACTGACCCACAGGATAAAACCGCCGGTCGGGCGGGTCATCTGGGTGCCTTCGGGAAAATACTGCTGCACGGCCAGCTGGAACGCGCTGAGGTTCTTGCGGTACTCCTGGCGGATATAGCGCAGGTGGCGGTCGTAACCGCCATTCTCCAGGTACGCCGCCGTGCCCATCTGGGTCACGCTGCAGGCCGAATGGGTGCTGAACATTTGCAGGCGCTGGATTTCCTGCTGGTACTTGCCGGCAATCATCCAGCCAATGCGAATGCCCGGTGACAGGGTCTTCGAGAAACTCGAGCAATAGATGACCCGGTCCAGACGGTCGTAGGCTTTCAGGGCCTTGGTGCGGCCCAGTTCGAACATCAGTTCGCCATAGATATCGTCCTCGACCACCTGGATATCGAAATCCGAGGCCAGGCGCAGCAACTGTTTCTGCCGCTCTTCGGGCATGGTGCCGCCCAGGGGATTGCTCAGGCGCGTGGTCAGCACCAGGGCCTTGATCGACCATTGGTTGGCTGCCAGTTGCAGGGCTTCCAGGCTCATGCCGGTGGCCGGGTCGCTGGGGATTTCGATGACCTTCAGGCCCAGCAGATCGGCCAGTTGCAGCAAGCCGTAATAGGTCGGCGATTCGGCGGCGATCAGGTCGCCGGGGCGGGTCAGCACCCGCAGCGACATCTGCAATGCATCGACACACCCATGGGTGATCACCACTTCGGAGGGATCGACCACCACCCCGGCATCGCGCATACGGATCGCCACCTGGCGCCGCAGCGGCTCGAAACCCGGGCTGAACATGTAGCTGAACGCCCGCGGGCTCTGGAAACGCGTGACCTTGGCCAGTTGCTGATGCAGCGCGCGCACAGGCAGGTAGTCGACACTCGGCACGGCGGCGCCCAGCGGGAACACGCCTTCGCGACGGGATTCCACCAACACCTGTTGAATGATGCTGCTGCGGGTGACCAACCCTGGACGCTCGACCCGGGCGATGTCCGGCGTGGGCGCAGTGAGCGCCGGCGTCTGGTGCACGTAATACCCGGACTGCGGCCGCGCGCGAATCAAACCCTGGTCTTCCAGGTTCGCGTAGGCCTGCAACACGGTGGCGTGGCTGACGTTGAGCTGGGAGCTCATTTTGCGTACCGAAGGCACGCGCTCGCCCGGTTGATAGACACCGCGGCGGATATCCTCAGCCAGCTGCTGGGCGATACGTTGGTAGAGCAACAGATTGGTCATGAAGCAGCACTCGATTTCACGGGTATTTTATTTTTGTGTGAAACATACCGGCACAGTTTAGAAGTGTACGGGGACAGTTGCCACAATAGTCGAGCGCGGGCGGCAGTGATAGAAAAAACTGTAAGGGTTGCGAACTGAATCGCGGGCATAAAAAACCCGATCATTGATCGGGCTTATGTGGGAGCTGTCGAGCTTCAGCGAGGCTGCGATGCAGGCGCTGCGGTCTCGCAGGTCCACCGAGGCGATCCTGTCGCAGCCTCGCTGGGGCTCGACAGCTCCCACAGGAATCAGCTTTCACCTTGAGAATCAGGTTCAGCGAGCAGCGCCCAGCTGGCCTTTTTCGTCGGAGAACACAATTTCTACCCGACGGTTCTGCGCCCTGCCCCGCTCAGACGCGTTGGCTTCGACCGGATACTGATCGCCGTAGCCTTCGACCTGAATGCGTTTTTCGTCGATCCCCAGGTCGCTCAGTACATCCGCAACCGCTTGAGCGCGGTCCCGGGACAGTTTGATATTTTCCTGTTCGCCGCCGGTATTGTCGGTGTAACCCTCGATGCGCACCACACGCTTGGGGTTCAGTTGCAGGAACTGCACCACTTTGAGCACGGTGCGGTTGGCCGAGTTTTGCA
Organism: Pseudomonas sp. P7758; assembly: GCF_013386485.1. Classification (NCBI taxonomy): domain Bacteria; kingdom Pseudomonadati; phylum Pseudomonadota; class Gammaproteobacteria; order Pseudomonadales; family Pseudomonadaceae; genus Pseudomonas; species Pseudomonas sp. P7758. Next base: position 17,220 of record NZ_JACARS010000069.1, read on the forward strand.
GCTCTGCATCACCCGTATCGAACAGCACGTCACCCAGGGTCATCACCAGCCCGCGATCAGGCTGGACGGTGGTCAGGCTGGATATCTGCGCCTCAATCCATTTGCCCTGTTGCTGAACGCTGGAGAGCTTGGCTTCACGCAGGGCCAGTTGCAGGCGCTGGCGTTCCAGCTCCAGCTTGACCCCACGCTCCTGATTGAGTGCCTGCTCGGTGTGTTCCCGGGCAATCGCGCTGTAGCGCTGGCTCAGGTAGGCGTAATGCGCCACATCGGCGCCGCTGCCCCAGAAGCTGGAGAAACGGTCGGCACGGGCCAGGGACTCACCGGCGCGAATCACGTCCTTGGGTGCGATACGCAGCACATTCGAATCTTCCTTGACCTTCTGGAAGTCAGTGCTGGCCTGTTGCAAGGCGAGGTTACTGTCGGGATGGGTCGCACAACCACCCAGCGCACTGCCCAGCAACACCACACAGCTCAACCCACGCATCAACGGGCTCATTGGGCGTCTCCCAACTGCAACTGCTTGCGCAGGCGGGTGATGCGGGTGTTGAGCACGTTCAGTTGCTCCTGGCTTTTGCGGGTCAGCACCCGCGCTTCCGCCAGGCGGGCGTCCAGCTCGGCTTCTTCAGCCTGCATGCGGGCGTCCTTGTAGGATTCATCGGCCATGTCGGCACGGGCCTGGGTGAACTTGTCTTCCGCCAGCTTCAGCTCGGGCGAATCGCTGGCAACGGCGCCCACGGCGCTGGCTTGTTCCAGGGCTTGCTGGGTCAGGCGCATCTGTTCATTCGGCGCAGGATCGGCTGCACATCCCGCCAGAGCTACAACGGCGAGGGCCGCGAAAAGAGGTCGAATAGTCACTGAAAATCCCTACTTTGTTGGGGTGCCGACGGGTTGCTGCAACTGCGCTTTCCAGCGCTCAAGATTGCTCTGCAGCGCGGTTTCCGCCAGACCGGACGCGGGCAATTCTGTCATCTTTTTGGCGAGCTGTCCGCGCAACCACGGATCGTTGCAGGCGGAGTTGTGGGAAATGGCCAGGTACAGGCCCGGCTGGTCGATGGGGATTTCCCGCGCCACCAGGTCGTTGCTCATGCCCAACGTCTGGGCCATGGCCATTCCGGAATAACGTCCGGCGAGCACGTAGTCCACTTCTCCCAACAGCAGTTTCTGGAACGCCGGGGTCAGGGTAGGCAGGCGCTGCAGGGTCAGTTGCTCACCGGCGAAGGTTTCAAAGTCGCGGCTCAGGCGTGCCCTTTCCGACACCGCGCCCTTGTGGCCCTGCAGGTCGCTGGCCTGGCTGTAGGCCAGGGAGGAATCCTTGCGGGTCCAGACCAGGTAATCGGTTTGCACCAATGCCGGGTGGATGTAGTCGAGGGCGTCCAGGGCGTCGAGGGTCAATGGCGCGTCGGCGAGGATGTCCATGCGCCCGCTGCGCACTTCTTCCAGCGCCAGGGAACGTTTGCCGCCGTACAGCAGGTCGATTTTCACCCCGAGGTCCTTGGCCACTTGCTGCAGCATGTCGGCGGTGGCGCCGATCAAGTGCGTGGGGTCCTGGGGATCACGCCACAGATAAGGCGGTGCGTCCGGGCTGCCGGTGATCACCAGGCGATCACATTTGCCAGCCGCCAGCGACACCGCCGGCAGCAGTGACAGGGCCAGCAGTACAGTCCAGGAACGCAATTCCATGGCAGGGTTCTCCAGTTGAAAAATTACCGGGCAAAAAAAAGCCCGGTCAAAAGACCGGGCTCTTTATAAGTGAAGCGGCTGGATTAGACCAGCTTCTCCAACTCGGGTACGGCTTCGAACAAGTCCGCCACCAGGCCGTAATCAGCCACCTGGAAGATCGGTGCTTCTTCGTCCTTGTTGATCGCAACGATCACCTTGGAGTCTTTCATACCGGCCAAGTGCTGGATCGCGCCGGAGATACCGACGGCGATGTACAGCTGTGGCGCAACGATCTTGCCGGTCTGGCCGACCTGCATGTCGTTCGGTACAAAACCTGCGTCGACGGCAGCGCGGGAAGCGCCGACCGCAGCGCCCAGCTTGTCGGCCAGGGCGTACAGGTGCTTGAAGTTGTCACCGTTCTGCATGCCGCGGCCGCCGGAAACGACGATCTTGGCAGCGGTCAGTTCCGGACGATCGGACTTGGCCAGCTCTTCGCCAACGAAGCTGGAAGTGCCAGCGTCGTGGGCAGCAGCCACAGCTTCAACCGCAGCCGAACCACCTTCAGCTGCAACCGGGTCGAAACCGGTGGCACGCACGGTGATGACTTTTACCGACGCAGTGGACTGCACGGTAGCGATGGCGTTACCGGCATAGATCGGACGCTTGAAGGTGTCGGCGCTTTCTACCGAAACGATCTCGGAGATCTGGTCAACGTCCAGTTGCGCAGCAACGCGCGGCAGGATGTTTTTGCCGTTGGAGGTGGCGGCAGCCAGGATGTGGCTGTAGCCAGCGCCCAGCTCTGCTACCAGCGGCGCAACGTTTTCCGGCAATTGGTGAGCGTAGGCTGCGTTATCGGCAACCAGTACTTTGCTCACGCCAGCGATTTTGGCAGCGGCCTCAGCCACGGCACCAACGTTTTGGCCAGCGACCAGGACGTGGATATCACCACCGATTTTGGCGGCGGCGGCGACAGTGTTCAGGGTGGCCGGAGCCACGACCTTGTTGTCGTGTTCTGCGATTACCAAGATAGTCATGGTTAGATTACCTTCGCTTCGTTTTTCAGTTTCTCGACCAGTTCAGCCACCGACTTGACCTTGATGCCCGCGCTGCGTGCAGCCGGCGCTTCGACTTTTACGGTCTTGTTGGTGGAGGCGGTGGAAACGCCCAAAGCATCCGGAGTCAGCACTTCGAGAGGCTTCTTCTTGGCTTTCATGATGTTTGGCAGGGACGCGTAGCGCGGCTCGTTCAAACGCAGGTCGGTGGTGACGATGGCCGGCAGTTTCAGGGAAACTGTCTGCGCGCCGCCGTCGATTTCGCGGGTCACGGCAACCTTGTCGCCGCTCACTTCGACTTTCGAGGCGAAGGTGCCCTGGCCGTAACCGGTCAGTGCAGCCAGCATCTGGCCAGTCTGGTTGTTGTCGCTGTCGATGGCTTGTTTGCCGAGGATCACCAGCGATGGCTGTTCCTTGTCGACAACGGCTTTCAACAACTTGGCAACGGCCAGGGAAGTCAGCTCTTCAGCGGATTCGACGAGGATGGCGCGATCGGCACCCAGCGCCAGGGCGGTACGCAGCTGCTCTTGAGCAGTGGTCGGACCGATGGAAACGACGACGATTTCAGTCGCAACGCCTTTCTCTTTCAGGCGTACGGCTTCTTCCACGGCGATTTCGCAGAAAGGGTTCATCGACATCTTGACGTTAGCGAGGTCGACGCCGGAATTGTCCGCCTTGACGCGAACTTTCACGTTGTAATCGACAACGCGTTTGACAGCTACAAGAACCTTCATGGATTCCTCGTTACTCTCCGGTGAAAAGAAAGTCGCCTAGGCGAACCTGGCGGTTTGATGCTCATCGGCACACAAGGGCACCTCCAAAAACACCGGCAATCGTCGGCGGGGGACCTTGCTCACGGGAGTGATGACCGTTCGTCAGCGGTGACTGAGAGGTCATTCATTATCGTGGCGTGTAAACTGCGCGCCATCGTGGCTCGCGCGTCACCCTTATTTGCCTTCAGCCTGTCTTTCGAGGTGGCCTTGAAACCCACAGTCTGCCTACGGGATGCGCAAAACCGACCGTATATTGACCGGAACACCTATTCCGGTCAATACGGCAAAATGGTCAGTTATAAGCCGCGTTGCTTTGATTTACCTAGCTTGCGGGCAATTCAAACAAACGTTTGTATTGGACGCTGAGAGTGGTGTAGATATAATGCGCCACCTAGAGAGAAAGGTGGGTCGTCCCCTGCCCCTTGCATGAGATTGATGCAGGCATTGTGGGACGGATTACCGAACCTCCACCCATTAGAAAAAAAAGCCGTTGAGCCTTGAGTAGGAGATAGCCTGTGGAACGCGAATACATGGAATTCGACGTGGTCATCGTCGGCGCTGGCCCGGCAGGCCTGTCTGCCGCCTGCCGATTGAAGCAGAAGGCCGCCGAAGCCGGTAAGGAAATCAGCGTCTGCGTGGTCGAAAAAGGCTCCGAAGTCGGCGCTCATATCCTGTCCGGTGCCGTGTTTGAACCCCGTGCCCTGAACGAACTGTTCCCGGACTGGAAAGAACTCGGTGCACCGCTCAACACCCCTGTTGTGCGTGATGACATCTATGTACTGCGCTCCAGCGAAGCTTCCACCAAGGTGCCTGACTTCTTTGTGCCCAAGACCATGCACAACGAAGGCAACTACATTATTTCCCTGGGCAACCTGTGCCGCTGGCTCGCCCAGCAGGCCGAGAACCTGGGTGTGGAAGTCTACCCGGGCTTCGCCGCCCAGGAAGCGCTGTTCGACGAAAACGGCGTGGTGCGCGGGATCATCACCGGTGACCTGGGCGTCGACCGTGAAGGCAACCCGAAAGAAGGCGTCTACACCCCGGGCATGGAACTGCGTGGCAAGTACACGCTGTTCGCCGAAGGTTGCCGTGGCCACATCGGCAAGCAACTGATCCAGCGCTTCAACCTGGACAGCGACGCCGACGCCCAGCATTACGGCATCGGCCTGAAGGAAATCTGGGAAATCGACCCGGCCAAACACCAGCCAGGCCTGGTGGTGCACACCGCCGGCTGGCCGCTGGACATCATGAGCGCCGAGAACACCGGCGGTTCGTTCCTCTATCACCTGGAAAACAACCAGGTGGTCGTCGGCCTGATCGTCGACCTGTCCTACAGCAACACCTTCCTGTCGCCATTCGACGAGTTCCAGCGCCTCAAGCATCACCCGGTGCTGGCCCAGTACCTGGAAGGCGGCAAACGCATCAGCTACGGCGCCCGCGCCATCTGCAAAGGCGGCCTGAACTCGCTGCCGAAAATGGTGTTCAAGGGCGGCGCGCTGATCGGCTGCGACCTGGGCACCCTGAACTTCGCCAAGATCAAGGGCAGCCACACCGCGATGAAGTCCGGCATGCTCGCCGCTGACGCCGTGGCAGACCGCCTGTTCGCCGAATCCGAAGGCGGTGACGAACTGACCGCTTACGTCGACAGCTTCAAGAACAGCTGGCTCCACGAAGAACTGTTCGCCAGCCGCAACTTCGGCCCGGCGATGCACAAGTTCGGCCCGATCATTGGTGCCGGCTTCAACTGGTTCGACCAGAACATCCTCGGCGGCAAAATGCCGTTTACCCTGCACGATACCAAGCCGGACTACGCCTGCCTCAAGTTGGCCAAGGACAGCAAGAAAATCGACTACCCGAAACCCGACGGCAAGCTGAGCTTCGACAAGCTGAGTTCGGTGTTCATCTCCGGTACCAACCACGAAGAAGAACAACCGTGCCACCTGAAGCTGAAAGACCCGAGCATCCCGATCGGCACCAACCTGCCGCTCTACGATGAACCGGCGCAGCGCTACTGCCCGGCTGGCGTGTATGAAGTGATCACCAAGGAAGACGGCGAGAAGCGCTTCCAGATCAACGCCCAGAACTGCGTGCACTGCAAGACCTGTGACATCAAGGACCCTTCGCAGAACATTACGTGGGTGACGCCGGAAGGTGCGGGTGGGCCGACTTACCCGAATATGTAAATCCGCTGCTTGAACAGAAGGCTCCCAAATGGGGGCCTTTTTTGTAGCCCGGAAAAAGACCCATCGACTCGGTCAAATGTGGGAGCGGGCTTGCTCGCGAAAGCGGTGTATCAGTCACAGATGTTTTGGCTGAACCACCGCTTTCGCGAGCAAGCCCGCTCCCACATTTTTGACCGAATTGTGCCTGGGAGAGTTACGCCGCCCGCTCATCCCCAGGGCTGCGCTCGAAGTAGCGCTTGTATTCCCGGCTGAACTGCGACGTGCTCTGATACCCCACACTGTGGGCCGCCTGCGCCACGCCCATGCCCTCCACCAACAGCAACTGCTGTGCCTTGAGCAACCGCAGACGCTTGAGGTACTGCACCGGCGACAACAGCGTGCAGCGCTTGAAGTGTTCGTGGAAGGTCGACGCACTCATGTGCGCATAACCTGCCAATGTCTCGATATTCAGCGGCTCGGCGTAATGGGCATGCAGGTGATTCAACGAAGTCGCCACCCGCGAAAACTGCCCCTGCTGCTCCACCAACGCCCGCAACACATCCGCCTGTGGCCCGCGCAATGCGGTGAACAATAATTCCCGCACCCGCGCCGGGCCCATGATCCGGCTCTCCAGTGGATCGTGCAGGCACTGCAACAGGCGTTCGACACAGCCGCGCATGGCGTCGTCCAGCACCACCGAACTCATCGACTCCAACGTCTGCGCCGCCGGCGGTGGCCCGCTCTGGATCCCCATCGCCATCACCAGCTCACCCAGCACCACCCGATCAATGCCCACCGTCACACCCAACAGCGGTGCATTCGGCATGGCAAAAGTCTCGCATTCGAACGGCACCGGCATCGCCTGGATCAGGTAATGCCCCGCGCCGTACTCCAGGGTACGCGGGCCCAGGTACGCGACCTTGCTGCCCTGGGCGACGATCATCAGACTCGGTTCATAAATCTGCGGGCCCCGCGCCACATCGCAACTGGCACGCAATACCTGCACGCCCGGCAGGTTCGTGGGCGAGAACCCATCACGGGGTGTCAGGGGTTCGATCAAGGCAACCAACGCGGCATTGGCATCGACATGGCGGGTCAACAACATGGCAAAAACTTCGCGAAAAAGGGGATGAGACCATCATCGCAGGTCTGGCGCCACAACGATCCAATCCAGGGGCACTCCCGGACGAATAGGCATGAGACTCGGAGCAATCGCCATGGCCGCACCCAGGCACGGCGCGGAGAATGCGCCACCTCACCTGTTACTGCACCTGCGAGGTTTCTCCATGTACACCGCCATCGGTTATGCCGCTCAATCGGCCACCACTCCCCTCGCCCCCATGTCCTTCGAACGCCGCAGCCCGCGCGCCGATGACGTGGCGATCGAAATTCTCTACTGCGGCGTCTGCCACTCCGACATCCACCAGGCACGCAACGAATGGGGCATCGCCGTGTACCCGCTGATGCCGGGCCACGAGATCGTCGGTAAAGTCACCGCCGTCGGCGCCAGCGTCACCGCGCACAAAGTCGGCGACCTGGTGGGTGTTGGCTGCATGGTCGACTCCTGCCGTCACTGCGACGCCTGCCACGCGGACCTCGAGCAATACTGCCTCGAAGGCCCGACCATGACCTACGCCACCCCGGACCGGGTCGACGGCAGCAACACCATGGGCGGCTACTCCGACAGCATCGTGGTCAGCGAGCACTTCGTGGTGAAGATCCCGGCCAAGCTCGACCTGGCCAGCGCCGCGCCGATCCTCTGCGCCGGCATCACCACTTACTCGCCGCTCAAGCACTACGGCGTGAAGGCTGGCGACAAGGTTGGCGTTCTGGGCATGGGCGGTTTGGGCCATATGGGCATCAAGTTCGCCAAGGCCATGGGCGCGGAAGTGACGCTGTTCACCCGCTCCGCGAGCAAGGCTGAAGAAGGCCGTCGCCAGGGCGCCGACCACGTGATCGTGTCCACCGACGAAGCCCAGATGAAAGCCGCTGCCGGGCATTTCGACTTCCTGCTGGACACCATTCCGGTGCAGCACGACTTGAATCCCTACCTCGACGTACTGCGCTTTGACGGCGTGCACATCCTGGTAGGTTTGATCGAGCCGGTCGACCCGCCCGTCAACGCTGCCAAGCTGGTGCTGGGCCGCAAAGTGCTGGCCGGTTCGTTGATCGGTGGGATTGCCGAAACCCAGGAAGTCCTGGATTTCTGCGCCGAGCACGGCATCACCTGCGATATCGAAATGCTCGACATCCGCCAGATCAACGAAGCCTACACCCGCATGATTGCCGGTGATGTGAAGTACCGCTTCGTGATCGACATGGCGACCCTCAAGGCCTGATCATGATCGTTCCCACGCTCTGCGTGGGAACGCATGCTGTGACGCTCTGCGTCACCGTTGCGCAGGGCTCAAGTGCTGGACGCGGAGCGTCCGAAGCGGCATTCCCACGCGGAGCATGGGAACGATCACGGCCTGATCAGGCCTTCGCGCCCAACTCCGCTGACAGCCGTGCTGCGACCTGTTTGATCACAGGGATCAGCTCGGCCATTTTCTCCAGCGGCATGTAGGGCACGGTACTGGCGATGCTGATGCCGGCGACGATTCGCCGGCTGGCATCGCGCACCGGTGCCGCGACACAACGGATCGACGGTTCGTTGTCTTCCAGATCGAATGCATAACCGCCCGCCACGTATTCCTGCATGCGCTGTTCAAACTGCGCCCAGGATTGCTCGGGGTGCTGCGGCCACTGCAGATTCTTCCCGCCCGTCGGCAAGCTGACCTGATACAGGCGCTGCCACTCTTCCACGCTGTCATCCAGCAACAACGCCTTGCCGATCCCGGTGCGCGCCAGCGGCATGCGATGGCCGACGCGCGAGCGCATTTCCGGGCCGTTGCGGCCAGGGTTCTTGTGCAGGTACAGCACGTCGTCGTATTCGCGGATAGCCAGGTGGATGGTATCGCCGGTCAACGCCGACAACTCGTCCAGATACGGCACTGCCAGGCTGACCAAAGGCAGTTCTTCACGGGCCTGGAAACCCAGCTCGATCAATTTGGGGCCCAGCAGATAACCGACTTGCGGCACTACGCGCAGGTAGCGTTCTTCCACCAGGCAACTGGCCAGGCGGTGAGTGGTGCTGCGGGTGGTGCCGATGCGCTTGGCGATTTCCTTCAGATCCCGCGCACCGGCCGCCACTGCCTGCACCACGCCCAGGCCACGAAGCAGGGTTTGAGTGCCGGTGGGCGCGGCTTCTTTGACGGGAGTTTGGGCGTTTTCCTGCATATCGGGCCTATTGGGAAGTACGAAAACGGCGAGCATTATGGCAAATGCGGACCAGCAAAACAGAGGAGATCAAAATGTGGGAGCGGGCTTGCTCGCGAATGCGGTTTTCCAGTGAGTGCATAGGCTGACTGACACACCGTTTTCGCGAGCAAGCCCGCTCCCACATTGGTCGTGTGGCGCCCTTTTTATCGTTGTTTCATGCGGTCGATAATCACCGCCAGCAACAGGATCGAGCCGCGAATCACGTATTGGTAGAAGGTGTCGATGTTCTTCAGGTTCATCGCGTTTTCGATGATCGCCAGAATCAGCACCCCGGCAATCACATGCCGGATCATCCCGATCCCGCCGCTCAGCGACACCCCGCCCAGCACGCACGCCGAGATCACCGTCAGCTCGAACCCCTGGCCAATCATCGGTTGCCCCGAGGTCATCCGCGACGCCAGGATCACCCCGGCCAACGCGCCGATCACGCCGTGCACGGCAAAGATGATGATCTTGGTGCGATCGACATTCACCCCGGCCAACAGCGCCGCTTCCTGGTTGCCGCCGATGGCCATGGTGTTGCGCCCGTAGGTGGTGTAGTTCAGCAACCAGCCAAAAAACACAAAGCACAGCACGGTGATGACGATTGGCACCGGCACGCCAAACAGCTGGCCGTTACCAAAGACGAAGAAGTTTTCGTCCATCACGCCGACCGCCTTGCCGTTGGAAAAAATATACGCCAGCCCACGCACGATCTGCATCGTCGCCAGCGTCGTGATCAACGCGTTGATCCGCAGCTTGGCGATCACGATGCCGTTGATCAGTCCCACCACCAGGCCCATGGCCAACGCCGCCGACACGCCGAAGAACACGCTGTCGGTGTCGCGAATCACGATCCCCGCCACCACGCCCGAACAGGCGATCACCGAACCCACCGACAAGTCGAAGTGCCCCGACGCCAGGCAAAACAGCATGGTGCAGGCCGCAATCCCCACAGTGGAAATCGCCAGACCCAGGCCACGCATGTTCAGCGGCGAGAGGAAGTTGTCGATGAAGATGGCGCTGAGCACAAAGATGCTCAAGGCCGCCAGCAGCATGACCCAATCATCGAGAAACTTGCGCTGGTTGAACCCCGGCCAGAAGCTTCTTGCAGTTTTTACCTGTGACATACCCACCTCGTATTCTTCAGTCCCGCGTACGCGGAAGAGCCAGTTGCAGCAGCCGTGCTTCGTCCGCTTGATCGCGGGTCAATTCGCCGGTCAGGGCGCCTTCGCTCATCACCAGGATGCGGTCGGAGATGCCCATCACTTCCATCAGGTCGCTGGACACCACGATCACCGCGATGCCACTGGCCGCCAGGTTATGAATGATCTGGTAGATCTCCGATTTCGCACCGATATCAATGCCGCGGGTCGGCTCGTCCAGCAGCAACACTTTCATCGGCATCGACAACCAGCGGCCGAGAATCGCCTTCTGCTGATTGCCGCCCGACAGGAACAGAATCGGCTGGTCCGCCGACGGCGTGCGCACGTTCAGCGCGCTGATCTGCCGCTGGGCGTTGGTGCGTTCCCAGCCGCCCTGGATCAGCCAGCCGAAGCGCGCATGGTCGCGCCGCGCACTGATATTGATGTTCTCTGCAACGCTTGCGCGGGGCACGATGCCTTCCTTCTTGCGGTCCTCGGGGCAGAGCAACACCCCCGCCGCAATCGCATCCCGTGGTGTCTTGAACGTCTGCGCCTGGCCATGCAGCACCAGAGTCCCCTGGGTGCTGCGGGACAGCCCGGCGAGCAGGCGCAACAACTCTGTGCGCCCGGCCCCCACCAGGCCGAACAGCCCGAGAATCTCGCCCTTGTTCACCTGCAGGCTCACCGGTTCCTGCAACCCCGGCCCGAGCAAACCTTCGACTCGCAGCGCTTCACCGCAGTGCTCGCGCGGCCTGTAGTCGTAGATATCCTGGATATCGCGCCCGACCATGCAGTTGACCAACTGGTCGACGTTCAACTGCGTCATGTCCTCGAACGTGCGCACGAAGCGCCCGTCCTTGAACACCGTCACCGCATCGCAGATACGGAACACTTCTTCCATGCGGTGCGACACGTAGAGGATCACCCGGCCTTCATCCCGCAGTCGGGCGATGATCACCATCAGCCGCTCGATCTCACGGGCCGAGAGGCTGCTGGTGGGCTCATCGAACGCAATCACATGGGCGTTGCGCGACATGGCCTTGGCGATTTCCACCAGTTGCCGCTGGCCGAGGGACAGGCTGCCCAGGCGCATGTTCGGATCGATTTCATCCGCCAGGCCCTTGAGCAGTTCCCGTGCCTTGCGCACCATCGCCCCGCGATTGACCACGCCAAAGCGCGACGGCATATGCCCCAGCAAGAGGTTCTCGGCGACGGTCATTTCCGGCACCAGTTGCAGCTCCTGGTGAATCACTGCGATGCCGCTGGCGATGCTGTCGGCCGCCGACTTGAAACTCACGCTGCGTTCGCCCAACTGCAAGCTGCCGCTGTTGGGCGGATAAAAACCGCCGAGGATTTTCAGCAAGGTCGACTTGCCCGCGCCGTTCTCGCCCATCAGCGCATGCACCGAATGGGGCCGCGCTTCGAAGCTGATCTGCGCCAGGGCCTTCACCCCGGGAAACTCCTTGCCGATGCCGTTGAAGCGCAGGCTCTCTGCAGCGGCGCTGTTCATTTCCACAGACCGATCTTGCTCAACTCTTCCTTGAAGTTGGCGCGGGTGATCAGGGTCACGTTATCCAGTGCGGTGAACTTGGCAGGCTCAGTGCCTTTGGTCACCCACTCGAACATCGAGGTCGCAGTTTTATAGCCGGACGCATCGGGGCTGAGCAGCATCGAGCCGTAGAAACCGGTGTCGGATTTCTTCAGTTCTTCGATGGCGTCGGTGCCGTTGATGCCCACGCCAATCACGTTTGTGGCCTTGAAGCCGGCGCTTTCGGTGGCGCGTACGCCGCCCAGTACGGTGCTGTCGTTCATGCCGCCAATCAGCAGGTTTTTCGCGCCGCTGGGCAGTTTCACCAGGGCCGAGTTGGTGGAGTCCATGGCGCCCGGCACGTCGAGGGTTTTCTGCGCGGTGAACAGGATATGGTCAACCGGCAGGCCGGCGGCCTTGAGGCCTTCTACCGAACCGTCGGTGCGCTTCTTGCCGGTTTCCAGCTCGTCGAAGGTATTGATGACGGCGTAGGTGTCCTTCCAGTCCCAGTTGCGATGCTTGGCTTCGGTGGCCATGGCTTCGCCTTGTTTCTGGCCGATCTTGTAGGCGTCCAGGCCGACGTAAGGCACGTCTTCCATGGGCTTGCCCTTGGCGTCGACGAAGCGGTCGTCCACCGCCAGCACTTTGAGGTTATTCAGCTTGGCCTTGGCCATGATCGCAGGGCCCAGGGACACGTCCGGCGGGCAGATCACGAAACCCTTGGCGCCGTTGGCGGCCAGGGTATCGATGGCGGACAGGGTTTTCTCGCCGTCGGGCACGGCGATCTTGATCACGGTGAAACCATGGTCCTTGCCGGCTTTTTCAGCGAAGGCCCATTCGGTCTGGAACCAGGGCTCTTCCGCCTGCTTGACCAGGAAGCCGATCTTTACTTCTTCGGCAGAGGCCAGGCCGCTGAGCGCCATCGTGAGGGCAAGGGTGCCTAGTGTTTTCTTGAGCATGAACCACCTCTTCTTGTTATTTGGAAAAGTTTTAATCGTGGTACATCACCGACCGCCCACCATCGATCATCAGGCAGGTGGCATTGATAAAGGGCGCCTCATCGGTCGCAAGAAACAGTGCCGTCATCGCCACTTCAATCGGCTGGCCGATGCGCTTGGGCGGGTGCAGGTCGAAGGCACGCTGGCGCTCGGCGTGCGGGTCGGCAAAGCCGTTCCAGTAATCGACGTTGAGCTGGGTTTCGATATAGCCCGGCGCGATGGCATTTACGCGGATGCCCTTGGGCGCGTATTCGATGCCCAGGGCGCGGGTCAGCCCGAGCAGGCCGTGCTTGGCCACCGGGTACGGGAAGCAACCGGGAATGATGTGGCTGGAATGGGTGGAGGCGATGTTGATGATGTTGCCGATGCCTTGCTCGATCATGTGCGGCAACACGGTACGGCAGCCGTACCAGGCGCCGTCGAGGTCGATGGCGAAGCAGCGGCGCCAGTCTTCGTCGGTCATTTCCAGCGGGTCGCGGAACACGTTGACGCCGGCGCAATTGACCAGCACATCGACGCGGCCAAAGCGTTCGATAGCGACGTCCACCAGGGCGCGCCATTGATCCTTGGAAGTGATGTCGACAGGTTGTGCGTAGATCTCGGCGCCGTGTTCGCGCCAGTGGGCGGCGACCTGCTCGACCTTCTCGCCCTGGATATCACCGATCACCAGGCGCGCCTGCTGAGCCTGGAAGCAGGCGACGATAGCCTCGCCAATGCCTTGGGCGGCACCGGTGATGACCACGACTTTGTTCTTCAGTCGCTCGCCGTAAGTCGGCTCGGGCACCGGAGGTAACGACAACGGTTGTGCCTGCATCGCTTCACCTGTTTTGTTTTTGGTAGTGAGTGCTGATGCGCAAGACTATAAACCCAGAAACCGAAACATCTCAATATATAAATTATCATCCCACATAGTGAGCAAATATATAAAAAAACCGGCTTTAAAAGCCGGTCCTTTATGCACACTTAACCCTGTGCGAAATCCCTGAGGGCGTCGCCTTCCATGCGGTAGCGTACCCACTCTTCCTGGGGCTGGGCACCGATGGATTTGTAGAACGCGATGGCCGGCTCGTTCCAGTCCAGCACGCTCCACTCGAAACGCCCGCAGCCGTTGTCGCAGGCGATTTTCGCCAGGTGGCGCAGCAACTTCTTGCCCGCCCCGCCACCGCGTTGCTCGGGGTTGATGTACAGGTCTTCGAGGTACAGGCAGTTGCTGCCCAGCCACGTGGAATAGCTGAAAAAGAACACCGCAAAGCCGATCGGCAAACCGTCGCGCAGGCAGATCAGGCCGTGGGCGGTGGCACCTTCACTGAACAGGCTGCGCTCGATGTCCACCACGCTGGCAATCACTTCGTGCCGGGCTTTTTCATAGTCGGCAAGCTCGGTGATGAAGGTCAGGATCTGCGCAGCATCGCTGGGCACGGCGGGGCGAATCTCGATGGTCATGGGCAGGCCTTGTCAGGGAAATAAAGCACACATACTAAGGCGCTTTAATGACCGATTGCAGTGCAATTTGATTCGCGGCTAACCTGCAGGCCATCGACCTTTGAGAATCCCCATGCCCTTCACGCCCTTGACCGACCTCGCCGCGACGTTATTGCCTCACGCCCTTGAGCCTTCGGAAGACGGCGCCCACGACCTGTCCCACTTGCAACGGGTGTGGCACAACGTGCGGTCGATCCAGGCAGAGGAAGGTGGCGATCTGGAGGTGCTGCTGGCGGCGGTGCTGCTCCATGACTGCGTCGCGGTGGAGAAGAATTCGCCGTTGCGTTCCAAGGCCTCAACATTGGCGGCGGACAAGGCCGGGCAGATTTTGCAGGGGTTGGCGTGGCAGCCCGAGACGATTGCAGCGGTGACCCACGCCATCGAGACCCACAGCTTTTCGGCGGGCCTGACGCCGGTGACGCTTGAAGCAAAGATTATGCAGGATGCCGACCGTTTGGACTCCCTGGGCATGATCGGCGTGGCCCGCACATTTTACATCGCCGGGCGCATGGGCAGCGGGCTGTATGACCCGGCTGACCCAACGGCGCAGCATCGCGAGTACGACGACAAGCGCTTTTGCCTCGACCATTTCCAGACCAAGCTGCTGCATCTGGCGGGCGGATTTCAGACGCCGACGGGGCAACGCATGGCCCTGGCGCGCCATGAGCGGTTGAAGGGTTTCATGAACCTGTTCATCGAAGAAATAGGCACGCCATACTCCGCTGCGGGCTAACGCAAGCGCCGCGAACCACAGAACAATCCCACGTGCCGTGCATGGTAAAAAGTTGGGCATAAATCCAACAGACGCAAGGCTCCTCCATGCACGCCTCACCTGCGGTCGGCGGAAAACTGTTCGCCCTTTTCTGCCTCGCCAGCTACCTGCTTTCCCTGTCCTATGGCTCGACATTCTTGCTGTCGCTGCTGATCCATTCGCGCGGCGGCAACGAACACGACGCCGGCAGCGTGATCTCCATGGCGATGCTCAGCACCTTTGTGGCGGTGCTGGTTTCCGGGCATCTGGCCGACCTGCTGGGGGCTGCCAGGTCGATCGCCCTGCTCGGCGTATTGCTGGTGGTGGCGTGCCTGGGCTTTGCGCTGGCGCCGGGGTTCGGCGAGGGCTTGATGTTCTTTGGCTTGTCGTTGGGATTGGGCTGGGGCGTGTTCTACACGTTGGGGCCGATCATCGTCGCGATGCTGGTGGAACCGGCGCAACGGGCCAAGTATTTTGCCCTGCTGTCGGGCAGCATGATGACCGGAATCGGCTCCGGGCCACTGCTGGGGCGGGCGGCAAGTGCCCTGGATTTTTCGCTGACGGCGGCCTTTCATATAGCAGCGCTGGCGAGCCTGGTGGGTGTGCTGATTTTCTGGCGACTGGGTCGCGCGCTGAGTCAACACACCGCGCCGGTGGCGAAGATTTCCTGGTCGGCCACGCGCCAGGTGCTGTCATCGAAAGCGGTGTTCGCGATCATCATGGTGGGCCTCGGCGGTTGCGTGTTTGGCGGGCTGTCGAGTTTCCAGACCAGCTACGCAACGCTGCACGGGCTGGACTATTCGCTGTTCTTCCTGGGCTTCATGAGTGCGGCGATTACCAGCCGCCTGCTGATCGCCGGCATCGTGGTCAAGCGTGATCCGTATTGGGCGGCGTGTGTGTTGTCGGGGTTGATGCTGGTGTCGATTTTCCTGTTCGGGTTCAGGGTCAGCGGCAACTACAGCTACCTGCTGGCAGCCGTCACCCTGGGCGTCGGTTACGGCCTGACGTATTCGGTGATCAATGGTTTGGCTGCGAACGAGGCACCCGCTGGCACCACCTCCCAGGCGTTGCTGTTGTTCAGCCTGGCGTACTTTATCGGGGTGTTCGGTTTCCCGCTGCTGGCGGGCAAGGTCATCGTCGAATACGGCATGCCGACCCTGTTGATGAGCGTACTGGCGGTGGCGCTGCTCAATTGGCTGATCACGGTGGCGCGGTTGATCTGGCGCCGAATCTCGTCACACAAAATCTTACAAGCGACCTAAGACCGTTCGTCGGTATCGAGGCACGAATCACAAACGAGGGCGGACCAATATCAGGTAAGGACATTAATCATATGGAGACACCATCATGACGACTTCCAAATTTGCCGCCCTCGCCCTCACCGGTTTGCTGTCTGCTGTTTCGCTGAGCAGCTTTGCCGCCTCCACAGGTTCCAGCACCGGCCCGACCGACCCTGTCGGCAGCCCGCCCAACCCGGCCGCCCAGGAGTCGAAGGACTCGATGGGTACCGGCATGGACACCAACGGCGGCGCCATCATCGACAACAGCAGGGACCCACGCACCCAAGGCGACGACACCAATCGCAACAGCGGTGCGGTGCCCAACGGCAAAATGGGCCCAGGTGCCACTTCGCCCTCGATCAACAAGGGTGACGACTCCAACATCCCCGGCGCGCCAAAACAGCCCGCGCCTTAATGCGCAAGAAAGACGAACACCCAACCATTTCCCAGTGAAGAGGTATGCATGAACGTCGATCACAACCTTGAAAAAGAAGTCCTCACCCGTCTGCTCCACGCTCATCCCAGTGGGTTGGGCAAAGAAGTGCTGGACAACTACCGAGGTGAAAAAGTGGTGGCCAGCGCCTTGGCCACCTTGCAGGACCGCGGGTGGATCAAGGAAGGCCATGTGACCTGCAACGATGCCGGTGAACATTCGCTGAACCTGCCGATCAAGCTCACCGCGTCCGGCGTGGAAGCGGCTCGCAAGCTGGAAAGCGAAGCGAGCCAATAACACACCTTGCCTGGTCTGGCCCTTGTATCTTGTATGAGGGCCAGAAGGAGTATCGCAATGCCTCGTGGAAGCAAAGCCAAATACCCCACCGAACAGAAGCGCAAGGCCGCCCATATCGAAGCGAGTTATGAGCACCAGGGCTTGTCGAAAGAAGAAGCCGAGGCGCGGGCCTGGGCCACCGTCAACAAGCAGTCTGGCGGCGGCGAAAAGGCCGGCGGTTCAGGCCAGCGCAAGGCGCCGGCGAAGAAGTCCCAGGACCGGCATGAGTCGGCCAAGCGGGCTGCGGCCAGTCGTGAGGGGCATCCGCGTAACAGCCGGGTTTCGCTGGGTACGCAGACCAAGGAAAGCTTGCTGAGAGAAGCGCGTGCCAAGGACATTCCCGGGCGCTCGACCATGCGCAAGGATGAGTTGATTGAGGCGCTGAAAAAGGCCGGTTAACGCGGAACAAAATGTGGGAGCGGGCTTGCTCGCGAAAGCGGTGTATCAGTGCCAGATTCATTGGCTGAGCCACCGCATTCGCGAGCAAGCCCGCTCCCACATTTTTGGTCGGGTTTTCACCCAAGGAATCAGCGGTGGGCGGCCACCAGTAGCATCATTGGGCGCTCAAGCTCTTCTGCCAGTGCGGGACGGGCTTTCAGGTCCGCTTCGCTCGGGCCCCACTCGTCGACATGAGTCAGGGTGAACCCTGCCTGGATCAACAGCGTCAGCAACGTGCCTACCGTGCGATGCTGCTTGATCACGCCATCCGCCAGCCAGTTTGTCACCCGTGGTCCTTGCAACTGGTAGTTGTCCACCGGCCAGCTCTTGTGCCCTTGCTCATCAATCAGCCAGCCCGGCTGCCGGGGCGCCATGAAGATCGGGTGTTCGATAGAAAACACCAACCGCCCGCCCGGGACCAACGCTTGATGGATACGCGCGAACAGGCCCTTAAGATCGACGATGTAATGGAACGCCAATGAGCTGTAGGCCAGGTCGAAAGTGGCATCCGGAAGGTCGAGTTTTTCCAGGTCGGCAATGGCGTAGGTGATGGCCGACGACGAAGTCATCTCCTTTGCCCGCGCCAGCATTTTTTGCGAGACATCCAGCCCCAGCACCTGCTCGGCACCCTGCTCCCGGGCCCAGCGACTGAACCAGCCGTAGCCGCAACCCAGGTCTACGACTTTCAATCCCGACATGGGCGGCAGCATGGATTGCAACGCCGGCCACTCCGGCGCGCCGGCGAGGCCTTCTACCGAGCGGCCCATTTTGCTGTAGCCCTCGAAGAAAACCTCGGTGTCGTAGATGTTCTGGGTCATGACGCTGCTCCGTGCTGAATGGCGACTATTCTGCCGAATCAGCCCTCGCTCAACAACGCATCCACTTCAGCCGTGCCCGGTGACGTGGCCGGCCCCCAGCGCGTGACCGCCAAGGCCGCCGCCGCGTTCGCGCGACGTGCCGCGACAGCTGGCGCCAAACCATTGGCCAGGCCGGCGATAAACACCCCGGCGTGAGCATCGCCGGCACCGTTGCTGTCCACCGCCTTGACCTTGAATCCCGGCACATGCTCGGCCTGGCCATTACGGCTGGTCCAGCAGCCATTCGGTCCATCGCGCACCACCAGCAAGGTCTCGGCGGGCAAGTGCTCGTTGAGCTTGAGCAATGCCCCCGCCAGATCGCTCGCGCCGGTAAAGGCCAGCGCTTCCGGACCGTTGCTGGTCCAGATATCGATACGCGGCAACAGGGCGACCATCAAGGCCGAGTCCGGTGCCTTCACCAGCGGGCCCGGATCGAACACCACCGTGATCTGGCGCGGCAATGCCAATAGCCAATCGAGCAACGCCTGGGCCTTGCCTTCCAGCAGCAGGCTGTAGCCACTGACGTACACGTAGTCGTCGTCGCGTGGTACCGCATTGGCCAGGTCTTGCGCCAGCAAGTCACCCTCAGCGCCAATATGGGAAATGAAGGTGCGCTCGGTGGTGGCTTCGGTCAGGGACACACACAGGCCTGTGTCCTTGTCGTCGCTGGCGGCCAAGGCCATTTCAATGCCCTCGGCCTGCATCGCCGCGCGCGCCAGGTCGCCGAAGCGGCCGGTGCCATGGCGGCCCAGGTAGACCACCGGCAAGCCATTGCGTCGGGCCGCGGCCATCACGTTGAAGCCACCGCCGGCTTCGAAGCTGGCGGAGTTGGCCAATACATCGCCACCGGTGGCAGGCAATGTGTCGAGGGACATGACCAGGTCGACGATGACCTGGCCGCTGTGCAGCAATCTAGACATTAGCGCTCTCTACCAAAGCCGGGCGACGATCAGCCGCGCCCCCCAGTACCGCATAAATCCCGCCGGCCACCAGGAAGGTGACGATCCAGCCCAGGCCGTTGTGGCCCAGCCACGAATCGGACAGCGGACCGGCGAACCAGATGTTCTCGGCCGTGGTGCCGATGGTGGTGAAGCTGAAGCCCAGCACGATCGCAATCGCCCAGGCGCCGAACGCACGCCATTCAACTCCGCCACGGTACCAGTAGGCGCTGCTTGGCGTTACGTCCAGCAGGTCTTTGGGGCTGTAGTAGTGGCGATGAATCAGGTCGACGACAAAGATCCCGACCCAGGCGGTGATCGGTACCGCCAGCAACGAGATGAAGGTGATGAACGGGCCGTAGAAGCTGTCGGCGATCAGCATGAAGTAGATCGAACCGGCGAAGATCGCAACGATGTCGACGATCACCGCGTGCACGCGCTTGACCTTCAAACCGAGGGTCAAGGTGGTGAGGCCCGCCGAGTACACCGACAGGTTATTCGACAGCAACAGCCCGCCAAACGCGGTGATCAGGTACGGCACCGCCATCCAGGTCGGCAGCATGTCGCGGATCGCGATGATCGGGTCAGTGGCCGACGCCAGGTCATTGTTGCCCACCGACAGCAAGCCGCCGAGGGTGATCAACAGCACCAGCGGAATCCCCGCACCGAATGCCGCGGAGGCCACCAGGCGCACGGCCTTGACGCTGCGGTGCTGGTAGCGCGACATGTCGGCACCGGCGTTGGCCCAGCCGATACCGGTACCGGCGGCCATGGTGCCAACGCCGATGATCATCGCGCTCAACGGCGCAGGCGTGGCGTTGAATACCGCGCTCCAGTCGATGGTGGCGCAGAGGAAACCGCCCACCAGGATATTCAGTGCGCCGAACACGTAGGTGGCCCACTTCTGGATCACCAGCAAGGTGGCATGGCCCAGGCCCGACACGGCGAGGGTCAGCAGCACGAAGATGCCGATGAACAGCAGGGTCAGTACCGGCGCGCTTTTGGCGGCAACCGGCGAGTTGAACAGGATCGAGCACAACGACAACAGCACGAACGCAGCCGTAGTGGTGTTGACGGTTTCCCAGCCGAGGCGCGACATCAGCGACACCAGCGTCGGGCCGATATTGCCGCGTACGCCAAAGATCGCCCGGGACAGGGTCAGGCTCGGTGCACGGCCACGACGGCCGGCGATGGAGATGATGCCGACCACCGCAAACGAACCGGCAGCGCCGAGGATTGCGACGATGATCGCCTGCCAGATCGCCAGGCCGCGAAACGCCACGAGGGTCGCGCCCAGGGGCAAGCCGAGGATGCTGATGTTAGCCGCAAACCAGACCCAGAACAGTTGCAGCGGATGGCCGTTGCACTCGCCTTCCGGGACCGGCTCGATGCCGCGTGTTTCCAATTGCCCGGCGCTTTGGCCGGAAGAGGACGTACTCATGGTGGGGTGCTCCTGATGCCTGTTTTTTTGTGGTTGTGGCAGGTTGGCAAGTTGAATCTGTGTGCCGGTCTTCCTGACTCGACTGGATCAATGTGGGAGCGGGCTTGCTCGCGAAAGCGGTGTGTCAGGCAACGCATGTGTCACTGATGCACCGCTTTCGCGAGCAAGCCCGCTCCCACATTTTTTAATCTGCGGTGCTCAGCGCAGATCGAGCAGGCCTTGGACCAAGGGTTCCAGTTCCAGGCCGTTCACCTGCTTGACCTGTTCGATCATCGCCTCAGGCCAGCACTGCATCCCCAGGCACGCACCGAGCATCGCGCCGAGAATCGCGGCGATGGTGTCGGTGTCGCCGCCGAGGCTGGCGGCCATGCACAGGGCTTCGATGGCGTTCATTTCACCCACCGCGACTTGCTGCGCGAGGGCAAACGACACGACCACCGATTCCTGGGACGCAACGGAGGTGCCGATCAATTCGTAAAGCAGGTCGGTAAACAGCGCCTTGTCGCCGCTGTCGACACTCAAGGTGCGCGCCCAACTGATGCGGGTGGCGATGCGCCCGCCGGCAATCCAGTGGCCGTGGTTTTCCGCCTGCTGGGCGATCTGCGTGCCGATGTTCAGCGCTTCGCCCAGATCGACGCCGTTGATCCCGGCGGAAACCACCGCCGCCACCGCCGCCGCGCTGGAGATGCCCAGGTTGGTGTTATGGGTGACCTGGCACGCCTGGATCACCGCCTGGATAAAATGCGCCGGGTCGTTGACGTCCGCCGCGATGCCCACCGGGGTGATGCGCATGGCGGCGCCGTTGGTGGTGCCGTAGCGACCGGACTCTTCCGGGGTATGGCCCGCCAGGATCATGTCGATCGCACGCTTGGTCGAGGGGCCCAGCAAATCCTGGGAGCCCTTGGCGCGCATCACCGCTTCCCAGTCGATCAAACGTTGGGCGAGTTCGGTGGGTTCAATCCTGCCCTGCCCGTCCACCAGCAACTGGCCGACGAGGATCGCCTGTTCGGTGTCATCGGTGATCGAGCCCTTGGGCATGTTCGGCGCGATCGGCTGATCGGCGTCGGCATCTTCCAGGCCGGTGATCGCGCCGAAACGCGCCTTGACCTGCTCGCGGCTCAGGGACTGGGTGGGCATGCCCAACGCATCGCCCAGGGCCAGGCCGTAGAAGGCGCCGAGGGCGCGGGTGGTGGCGGTCATGTCGGTGTTCCAAATTGAAGGTGCAAGCGGAAATGCAGAGGGTCGAGCAAGCTTTCGACGGATTCCATGAAGCGGTCCTGGCGGTCGTAGGTGGTGCGCAGGGCCTTGAGGAACACCGTGCCCACCGGGCGCCCCAGGAGCTGGGCGTCTTCTTCGTTCAGAGGCTCGGCACCGATCCATTGGTTGCCGGTGGCGCCGACATAGCCATAGGCCGCCAGGGTGATGGTCAGGGAATTATCGATCAGGCCGACTTGCGGCAGGCTTTCCAGGCCACCCGAGGCCGGCATCAGCGAGCGCTCCAGGGAAACGAACGTGCCGTCGGCAGCGCGACGGCGGCGGTCGAGGGCGATGAATTGGTCGCTGCCGTGACGGCTGAGCAGGTCCGGGCGGGTGACCGCTTCCAGGCGCAGGATTTCGGAGGTCACCACCGCGCCGGTGTCGGCCAGGGCTTGGGCCCAGCCGCTGCGCTGGTCGAGCACCATGCCGTCGAAGGTGACGATGGAGCCGACACCGCTTTGGGTGGCGATGTAGCTGCGGCGCTTGAGTTCGGCCAGGGCTTCACGCAGGGTGCCGCGGCTGACGGAAAACTCTTCGGCCAGTTGGTGCTCGCCCGGCAGCAGGACACCGTCGGCCATCACTCCACCCTCGATACGGCGGATCAGCTCGTCGACGACGCGTTTTTTCTTATCAAATCGGACATGTCTAATCATGTACAAATTGATAACCGAAAGAGCCCGGCTACAGCAAGCGAATTATTTCAGGGAGAGCGAGAAATCAGCCTCAGGGCTCCAGGCCGATGGGGAAAAATACCCCGCCGCTCCAGACGCCAAGCCAGTTCTTACCGTTGATCGGACGGGTCACCGCCAGCTCCACCAACTGGTAGAACGCATTGCGGTGAACCAGGGCTTCGAGGTTGGTGCGCACCCGCAGGTATGGCGAGGGTTCCTGGGTGTCCGGGTCGATCACCACCCGCAGCGGATGCTCGATACCGGCCTCGACCTGCTCATCCACGTTGGTGGTAAAGCGCAGGACCTGGCTTTCGCCCTGCCCTTCGACTTCCAGGGTCACGGCGACGAAGGGCGCGTCATCGACCTTGATCCCGACCTTTTCCACCGGGGTGATCAGGAAATAATCATCGCCATCGCGGCGGATGATGTTGGAGAACAGCTTGACCATCGGCTTGCGGCCAATCGGCGTGCCCATGTAGAACCAGGTGCCGTCACGGGCGATGCGCATGTCGATATCGCCGCAAAACGCCGGGTTCCACAGATGCACCGGCGCGGGCCCCTTGCCCTTGGGCAATTGCGCCAACAACTCATTGGCCTTGGCCGAATCGGTCATGCTGCTCTCCTTGTGTCTTACTGATCGCTCATGCCCAACAGGCTGCGCGCGTAGTGCGCCAGGGGCTTGCCGATCAGATCTTCAGGCTTGTTGTCGTGGAACGTCAGTAAACCGCCACGGCTATGGATGCGCACAGTATCAATCAAATATTGGGTACTGGTCTCGATCAACATGACCTGGATGGTTCCGGTGTCGATACCCAGGCGATCCACCGCCTCCTGGTCAGACCATTCATCGGCGTTGCCGATACGGTCATCCGCCTGGGCGAAGCGGCAGTACAGCAGGTAATGCGCACCCGCCGCGCGGGCTTCCGACATCGCCTGCTCGAGGCCTTCCGGCTTGCGGGCGCGGCGGACCATCGGGAAATATTCGACAAAGCCGTTGAAGGCTTCCTCGGCCACCACGTTAGGCCGTGGATAAGCACTGCCCGGCGGGGTGAAGGCGCCCTGGGCGATGAAGACGAAGGAGTCCGGCTGTATGCGGACCGAATTGACGCGGCGAGTATCGCTGTGGTCCAGCAGCCCGGCATCGCTCATCTGATAGCGCGTGCCTTCGGCCATATCACTGACGGTCATGCAGCCACCCAGCGCGAGTGACGCCAGCACCAAAACCAGACTACGCATCCTAATTCTCCAGAGGCCGGTGACGGAAAACCGGCGAATGGGCACGAGATGCAGATTTTGCGCCAGCTTGCGAGACTAGCCGCCGATGATCTTCATGATGGTGGCGCCGCCGGAGAAGGCCACTTCCTGCTTGTCACCCAAGGCCTTGACCAACAAGCGCTGCAAGGCCGGCAGGGCCTGGTGGCGGGGTTTGTCCAGCAGGTCGCCGACGTAGTGGCGGTTGCTCGACGACAGGCAGCCATGCAGCCAGCCAGTGGACGACAGGCGCAAACGCGAACAGGTCCGGCAGAACGGCACGCTTTCGTTGGCAATGACACCGAAGAAACCTTTGCCGGGCACTTCGTAGCGCACGGCAGTGGCGTCCACCGGGGCGTTGGCTTGCAGGTATTCGTACTGTTCGCCGATCAGGCTGAGCAATTGCTGAAGGCTGACGAATTGCTGCAGGAACGCGTTGGAATCGTTGGCGAGGTGGCCCATGCGCATCAATTCGATAAAGCGCAACTCGTAGCCACGCTCCAGGCAGTAGTCGAGCAGCGGCATCACCTGGTCGAGGTTCTGGCCGCGCAGCGGCACCATGTTGACCTTGATCTTGATTCCGGCGGCGCTCGCCTGGTCCATGCCATCGAGCACGGTGGCCAGGTCGCCACCGCGAGCGATGCTGCGGAAGGCGTCGGCGTCCAGGGTGTCGAGGGACACGTTGATCCGGCGAATCCCGGCGTCCACCAGCAGCGGCAGTTTGCGCGCCAGCAGTTGGCCGTTGGTGGTCAGGCTGATATCACTGAGCCCCATCGGCCCCACCGCGCCCATGAAGGCTTCCAGCTTGGGGCTGACCAACGGTTCACCGCCGGTAATCCGCAGGCGCTCGATGCCGGCGGCCTCGATCAGGTACTCGACACCCCGCGCCATCGCCTCGGCCGACAGTTCGTCCTGCGCAGCCACCAGCCGCTTGCCGTTGGGCACGCAGTAGGTACAGGCGTAATTGCAGGCTGAGGTCAGGCTGATCCGCAAATTGCGGAATCGCCTGCCTTGACGATCAACGATCATGGATCACTCCGGCAGAGGATAATTCGGGCGCACTAAAACCTGACTGAAAAATCAAGTTTTAGCAAGGTCCTTGCCTGAGTATATTCCTGGGTTACTGCGCTGGGCAGGAAATCATATCGCCATCACGCTGGCGAATGATTCAAGTGGCCGGCGTTTCGGCGTTCGGCAAATCAGTGCTGTGCTTGCGCTTGTTGCCCATGCGCACGCCGATGTCCATCAGGAACTGGAAGAAACCTTCCTGGTCTTCCAGCACATTGCTCCAGAACGGCGAGTGGTACAACGCCACGGCGCCGTGCACCAACGCCCAGGCGGCGCAGTAGTGGAAATACGGTGGCACGTCTTCGAGCTTGCCTTCGCTGATACGGCCCTTGATCAGCAGGGTCAGGCGTTCGAAGTTCGAGGCACGGATCTTGTGCAGCTCCTCGACCATTTCCGGCACCTGATGGCCCTTCACCACTTTTTCTTCCAGGCGATCAAACAAGCGGTAGCGCTGCGGGTCACGCATGCGGAACTCGAAGTAGGCGCGGGACAGCGCTTCCTTGTCCTTGTCGACATCGGCCGAGTGCAGCAGCTCGTTCAGGTCGCGCTCGTAGTCGAGCATCAGGCGCAGGTAGATCTCGGCCTTGGACTTGAAGTGCTTGTAGATGGTGCCTTTGCCGATACCCACGGCATCCGCAATCATCTCGACGGTGACGCTGTCTTCACCCTGGTCGAGGAACAGCTTGAGTGCGGTGTCGAGAATTTCCTGCTCGCGGCGGCGAAACTCACGGACCTTGCGGGGTTCTTTGTGCATAAGAAAAAGGTCTGCAGAGATGGATATTGGAAGGGCGTTCGCTCCCCAAGCCGTGCTTGTCGGAACGTTTTACCCGGTGCGCGGGATTATCCCGACTGAACGGTCGTTGGGCAACGCCTATATGAACAACCTTTGCACTTAACTTACAACACGCCAACGAATGTGCCGATTCGAGTCAGAAATAAAACAGGTGATTGGCGCGTGTGCATCGCATCCAATGAGAACTCAACCGAAGCGGGCGTATTCCAAATCTGTTTAAAAAACGATCAGATGTGGCTGGACTGAATCGGATACTGATCAATACTTGAAATGTCGGCGTGGCATCTCCCCCAAGTGACGCGTCGACCTGGGTACCGACGGACTGCGTACCCTTGTTTTACTCCTAATGGTCTTAGCCCGGATTCACCCCCCAGAACCCGGGTTTTTTTTGCCTGCGATTCAGTGGCCGACGTGGGCCAGCGGGAACAGGCGCTTGAAGTTTTCGGTGGTCTGTTCGGCAAAGCGCTCGTAGGACTCGCCCCGCAGCATCGCCAGGTAATCCGCCACATCCCGTACGTATTCCGGCAGGTTGGGTTTGCCGCGATGGGGAATTGGCGCCAGGTACGGCGAATCGGTTTCCACCAGCAGGCGGTCTGCCGGGACCTGGCGCGCGACATCGCGCAGGGCATCGGCGTTGCGGAAGGTCACGATGCCCGACAAGGAAATGTAGAAACCAAGGTCCAGCGCGGCCTTGGCCATGTCCCAGTCTTCAGTGAAGCAATGCAGCACACCAGCCTGGGGCAGCGCGGCTTCGCGCAGCAGGGTCAGGGTGTCGGCACGGGCGCCACGGGTGTGGACGATCACCGGCTTGCCAGTCTGCTGGGCGGCTTGCAGGTGCAGACGGAACGACGCCTGCTGCAACTCGGCAGCTTCCGGTTCGTAGTGGTAATCCAGGCCGGTCTCACCGATGGCCACCACGCGCGGGTGATTGAGTTCACCGAGCAGCCAGTCGAGGGCCGGGGCTTCGCCGGGCTTGAGGTCCAGCGGGTGAATGCCCACCGAGCAGTCGACATCGGCATAACGATCGGCCAGGGCTTTGACGTCGGCGGCGTTTTCCGCGCTGACGCCGATGCACAGGAAGTGCCCTACCCCGCGCTGGCGCGCAGCTTCAAGGGCGGCGTCGAGGGAGCCGCCGTGCTGGGCCAGGTCGAGGCGATCAAGGTGGCAATGGGAATCTACGAGCATAGGGATCTACAACTTGAGTCACGGAAAGTGTCTGGCCAACGATACACCCGTCGGCCACTGAAATTAACGGCGGCCGAGCAAACCGACCCACTGCACCAGCAAGGCCTCAAGCAACAGCACGCGATTGAGGTTGGCCTTGCCGAGGACCTTCTGGCGTTGGGCGAGGATCCAGTCCTGGATGTTCAGCACCTTGTCCTGGGCGCTCTTCTGCGCCAGGTATTGCACGACTTTGCGCATGTCCGGCAGCCCAAGGCCGTTTTCGTCCTGGGTCAGCTGGTAGCGCAGGATCAGGCTCGACCAGTCGCAAAACCAGTCGAACAGCAGCAGCAAGGGAATGTCTTTCCAGGCGCTTTCGGCCAGTTGCGTGGCCGACACTTCCTGCTTGAGCAGTTTCTTCACCCCGTCCACCACCAGCGCACGCTGTTCACGCACGCCCTGGGCCTGGAGCTTGACCGCCGCCAGGGGCGAACCGGCCGCCAGGGTCAGCAACTCGACGCGCTCTGCCTCGCCGCAGTCCGGCAACGCCTGCGCCAGCCACTGCAGGCTCATGGCTTCGCTCGGCAACGGGCAGGCCTGCTGCACGCAGCGGCTGCGAATGGTCGGCAGCAGGCGGCTGGACTGGTGGCTGACCAGCAGCAGCACGGTATCGCCGGACGGTTCTTCCAGGCTCTTGAGCAAGGCGTTGGCGGCGTTGATGTTCATCGACTCCACCGGTTCGATCAGCACCACCTTGCGCCCGCCCATCTGCGCGGTCTGCACCACGAAGCTGACCAGATCACGCACCTGGTCGACCTTGATCGCCTTGTCGGCCTCTTCCGGTTCCAGCAGATAGTTGTCCGGGTGGCTGCCGGCCTTGAGCAGCATGCAGGATTTACATTCGCCGCAGGCTTCCAGGCCGTTGGGCCGCTGGCACAACAAGCTGGCCATCAGCCGCTCGGCCAGGGCGCGCTTGCCGATGCCCACCGGGCCGTGGAGCAGGTAGGCGTGGGCGTGCTGGGCACGGCCCGCCAGTTGCTGCCAGAGGCTGTCCTGCCACGGGTAGGCTTCAGCCACGGACACGCTCCACAAGCTTCGGCAACAGGGCGTCAATGCACTGCTGAACCTGAGTCAACGGTTGTGCGGCGTCCAACAGGTAGTAACGGGCGGGGTCGGCTTCGGCGCGCTTGAGAAACGCGCCGCGCACAGCTTCAAAAAAGACTCGGGTTTCCAGTTCGAAACGATCGAGGCGACCCCGGGCGGTGGCACGGGCCATGCCGACTTCCACCGGGAGATCGAACACCAGGGTCAGATCGGGCCGCAAATCGCCCTGGACGAAGGTCTCCAAGGCCGCAATGCGCTCCAGGGACAAGCCACGACCGCCGCCCTGATAGGCATAGGTGGAATCGGTAAACCGGTCACAAATCACCACGGCGCCCCGGGCCAGTGCCGGGCGAATGACTTCGGCCAGGTGCTGGGCGCGGGCGGCGAACACCAGCAACAGCTCGGTGTCGGGGTTCATCTGTTCGTCGCCCGGGGTCAGCAGCACTTCACGGATACGCTCGGCCAGTGGCGTGCCGCCAGGCTCACGGGTCAGCAGCACCTCGATACCTTCGGCGCGCAGGCGCTCGGCCAGGTATTCACGATTGGTGCTCTTGCCGGCGCCTTCCGGGCCTTCCAGGGTAATAAACAAGCCAGTCACAGGCAGTCCTTAGTCAGAGTCATTGCGGGCTTTGCGGTGCGGCGTCATCGGGTGCCGGAGCCGGCTCGGCGGGCGTATCCAGCGGCGCGTCCGCAGGCTTTGCCGCCGGCGCCGGGCTGGAACGGTAATCGGCGCGACGCTTCATCTGGAACTCACGCACTGCTGCGTTATGCGCATCCAGGTTATCCGAGAAAATATGGCTGCCATCGCCTCGGGCAACGAAATACAGGCTGCTGCCCGCCACCGGGTTCAGCGCAGCATGAATCGCCTCCCGCCCGACCATGGCGATCGGCGTCGGCGGCAGGCCGGCGATCACGTAGGTGTTGTAGGGCGTGGCTTCCTTGAGGTGCGCGCGGGTCAACTTGCCGGTGTAGCGCTCGCCGAGGCCGTAGATCACCGTCGGGTCGGTTTGCAGCAGCATGCCGATCTGCATGCGCCGCACGAATACCCCGGCGATCTGGCCGCGCTCTTCCGGCACGCCGGTTTCTTTCTCCACCAGCGAGGCCATGATCAGCGCTTGATAGGGGTCGGTGTAAGGCGCATCGGCCGCGCGCTTGCTCCACTCCTGGGCGAGGACATCGTCCAGACGGTTGTAGGATTTTTTCAGCAGTTCAACGTCGCTCATGCCGCGCACGAAGCGGTAGGTGTCCGGGAAGAAGCGCCCTTCAGGAAATACGCCCGGGTGACCGAGTTTTTCCATCACCTCGCTGTCACTCAGGCCGGACAGGGTCTGCTCGATCTTTTCATGCTTGGCCAGGGCCGCGCGCACCTGGCGGAAGTTCCAGCCTTCCACCAGCGTAATGCTGTACTGCACCACTTCGCCACGCCGCCACAGGCCGATCAGTCCCTCGGCGGTGAGGCCCGGGGTCATGCGGTATTCGCCGCTGTGCAGCGGCTGGCCGTCGAGGTTGAAGCGCCAGTAGAGACGCAACCAGAACGCATCCTTGAGCACGCCGTCATTTTCCAGGCGATTGAAGGTGCCGGTGGGCGTCGCGCCAGCCGGTACATCCAGCAATTGCTCCTGGGTCAGATTCAGGGGCTGTTCAAGGGCCGAGTTCAGCTTCCAGGCCGAAGCGCCCAGCAGCAAACCCGCCAGGACCACACCGATCTCCAGCAACAATATAAATTTACGTCTCAAATCAAATATCCAATAGTGCGCGAACAATGCCCTGCAGTTTACGGGTGAGCGGCCCAACCGGCCAGCTCATCGCAGCACATCCGCGCACCGGCCAAATGCCATATACGCTGTTGCACACCAAGACTTCATCGGCCTGTTGCAGCTGCTCAAGGCTGATATCGGCCACGCTTGTCGGGATGCCCAACGCCTGCGCCTGGGCCAACAGCTCGGCCCGCATGACGCCGGCGACGCCGCAGCGTTTCAGATCAGCGGTCAGCAACACGCCGTCACACACCAGGAACAGGTTGCTGAACACGCCTTCGATGACTCGACCGGACATATCCAGCATCAAACCTTCGGCGTGTTCGGCATCCTGCCACTCGGCGCGGGCGAACACCTGTTCCAGTCGATTGAGATGCTTGAGGCCGGCGAGCAACGGTTGCTCGGACAAACGCGTGGTACACGCAAACAGGCGGATGCCTGACGCTGCATGTTCCGGGGGATAAGTGGCAGGTGGACTGCCTTGCAGAATGCGCCGCGCCGGAGCGCCAGCACTGATGCCATAACCGCGCTGGCTATCGCCACGGGTCAGGATCAACTTGAGTACACCGTCACCGAGGGCGGCGGCGTAGGCCAGCAATTCGCTGCGGATCAGGGGTTGATCCGCAACAATCGCCAACCGCCTGCAACCTTCTTCAAGGCGCTGCAGGTGGCGGTCAAGCAGCACGGGCTGCCCGGCCTTGACGGCAATGGTCTCGAACAGCCCATCACCGTATGCCAGGCCACGGTCTTTCAGGGGCACTGCGCCCGCCGGCTGACCGTCGACCCAGCTCTCCATCACTCGGCGAACCGGCGGAACACCAGGGAACCGTTGGTACCACCAAAACCGAACGAGTTGGACAGCACCACGTCGATCGGCATCTTCTGCGGCTCGTGAGGCACGAAGTTCAGGTCGCAGCCCTCATCCGGTTCATCGAGGTTGATGGTCGGCGGAGCGACCTGATCCTTGATGGCCAGCACGCTGAAGATTGCCTCGACCGCGCCCGCCGCACCCAACAGGTGCCCGGTCATGGACTTGGTGGAACTGACCGCCAGCTTGTAGGCATGCTCGCCGAACACCGACTTGATGGCCTCGGCTTCCGCCAGGTCGCCGGTCGGGGTCGAAGTGCCATGGGCATTGATGTACTGCACCTGGTCAACGTTGACCTTGGCATCACGCAACGCATTGGTGATGCAGCGTGCAGCACCCGCGCCGTCCGACGGAGGCGAGGTCATGTGGTACGCATCACCGCTCATGCCGAAACCAATCAGCTCGGCGTAGATGGTGGCGCCACGGGCCTTCGCGTGCTCCAGCTCTTCGAGTACCAGCGCACCGGCACCGTCGGCCAGAACAAAACCGTCACGGCCCTTGTCCCACGGACGGCTGGCACGGGTCGGCTCGTCATTGCGGGTCGACAACGCACGGGACGCGCCGAAGCCGCCCATGCCCAAACCGCAGGCGGCCATCTCGGCACCGCCAGCGATCATCACGTCGGCCTCGTCATAGGCGATATTGCGCGCCGCCATGCCGATGCAGTGAGTGCCCGTGGTGCACGCCGTGGAAATGGCGTAGTTAGGCCCCTGGGCACCCAAGTGGATGGACAGGAAACCGGAAATCATGTTGATGATCGAGCCAGGCACGAAGAACGGTGAAATTCTGCGAGGGCCGGACTCATGCAGGGTGCGGCTGGTTTCTTCGATATTGGTCAGACCGCCAATACCCGAACCCATGGCCACGCCGATGCGCTCACGGTTGGCGTCGGTGACTTCCAGGCCGGCATTACGCACCGCCTGAAAACCGGCTGCCAGGCCGTATTGAATGAACAGGTCGAGTTTGCGGGACTCTTTGACCGAGAGATATTCCTCGACATTGAAGTCCTTTACCGAGCCGCCAAAACGGGTGGAATAGGCAGAAAGGTCCGTGTGTTCGATCAGACCAATACCACTGCGGCCAGCCAGAATGCCCTGCCAACTGCTCGGCACATCCGTACCCAGTGGCGACAACATACCCATACCGGTGACTACGACGCGTCTACGCGACACAGCACTCTCCTTTTTCTAATGACGACACTTTGCATCAGGCTTAAAGGAAAAAACCGCACGCCATAGGGCAGTGCGGTTTTTCCATCACAGCAAGCGACGATTACAAACTATTACGCCTGGTGGCTAGTAACGTAGTCGATAGCAGCTTGAACGGTAGTGATTTTTTCAGCTTCTTCGTCCGGGATTTCGGTCTCGAATTCCTCTTCCAGAGCCATCACCAGCTCAACGGTGTCAAGGGAGTCGGCACCCAGGTCTTCAACGAAGGAAGCGCTGTTGGTCACTTCTTCTTCTTTAACGCCCAGTTGCTCGGCAACGATTTTCTTGACGCGCTCTTCGATGGTGCTCATACCTTGTTTTCACTCCTAATGGACAAATTCAGGCAGCTGGCCAGTGGGTAAGTGTATAGAAAGACTTTTCAGCTTTTCAACTGAAAGCTTCACCCTCGTACCCTATTGGCCATCTGCCTATAAATAGATTGCAGCTTTATAACGGATTTTAGACAGCTCGTATGACATTTTTTTGAAGCGATCCGTCACAATTTAACTCATGTACATCCCGCCGTTCACCGGGATTGTAGCCCCAGTCACGTATGCCGCACCGTCGGATGCCAGGAAAGCGACCACATTCGCGATCTCTTGAGCCTGGCCCAGACGGCCCAGCGGAATCTGCGTCAGCAACGCTTCACGCTGCGCTTCAGGCAATTCGCGGGTCATATCGGTGTCGATGAACCCTGGGGCCACCGAGTTGACCGTAATCGACCGCGAGCCTACTTCACGCGCCAATGCACGGCTGAAACCTTCCAGACCGGCCTTGGCGGCTGCGTAGTTTACTTGGCCTGCGTTGCCCATGGCACCCACAACAGAGCCAATATTGATAATTCGCCCCCAACGAGCCTTGGTCATGCCGCGCAAAACACCCTTGGACAGGCGAAACAGACTGTTCAGGTTGGTATCAACGACGTCATGCCACTCGTCGTCTTTCATACGCATCATCAGGTTATCGCGGGTAATACCGGCATTGTTCACCAGAATAGCCGGTGCACCGAATTGCGCCGTGATTTCAGCCAATACGGCCGCCACGGACTCATCGCTGGTCACGTTAAGCTCAAGACCGGTGCCCTGGACGCCGTTTTCCTTCAGCGTCGCGGCAATACGTTCAGCGCCGGCGGCGGAGGTTGCGGTACCGATGACCACAGCGCCCAGACGGCCCAGCTCCAGGGCGATCGCCTGGCCAATGCCACGGCTTGCGCCGGTGACCAGTGCAACTTTACCTTGCAGACTCATGCAGGCTTCTCCTAGGTTCGGAAATTAACGTCAGGCCAGGGCTGCGCGAGCGGCAGCGAAGGCATCCGGGGTATTGAGGTTGGAAGTCGACACGCCTTCGGCGCAACGCTTGTTCAGGCCGGCGAGGACTTTGCCCGGGCCGCACTCTACCAATTGGGTGGCGCCGTTGGCGGCCAGGGTCTGCACCGACTCAACCCAGCGAACCGGCTTGTACAGCTGTTCCAGCAGATCGCGCTTGAGGGTTTCCAGGTCAGAGGCCACGGCGGCACTGACGTTCTGCACCAACGGAATCTGCGGCGCCTGCCAGTTGATCGCAGCGATCGACTCGGCGAAACGCTCGGCAGCCGGGCGCATCAGTTCGCAGTGGGACGGCACGCTGACCGGCAACGGCAACGCACGCTTGGCGCCACGGGCCTTGCAGCCTTCGATGGCGCGCTCTACCGCCGCCTTGGCGCCGGCGATCACCACCTGGCCAGGGGAGTTGAAGTTCACGGCGCTTACCACTTCGCCCTGGGCCGCTTCGGCGCAGGCGGCAATCACGTCAGCATCTTCCAGGCCGAGAATGGCAGCCATGCCGCCCTGCCCGGCAGGAACCGCTTCCTGCATCAACTGGCCACGACGCTCCACCAGCTTGACCGCTTCACCGAGGGTCAGGCTGCCAGCAGCTACCAGGGCGCTGTATTCGCCCAGGCTATGACCGGCAACGTAGGCCGGACGCGCACCGCCTTCAGCCAGCCACAGGCGCCACAGGGCGATGGAGGCGGTGAGGATGGCGGGTTGGGTCTTGTCGGTTTGATTGAGCAGCTCTTCCGGCCCTTGCTGGGTCAGTGCCCACAGGTCGTAACCCAAGGCATCGGAGGCTTCCTTGAAAGTGTCCAGGACCAACTGATGTTCCGCGCCCAGCTCGGCCAACATGCCGAGGGACTGCGAACCCTGCCCTGGAAAGACGAATGCGAGGGATGTAGACATGTAACAAGCCCCTAATGATCTGGTCGTCGGAAATTGGCGCCCCACACGTGGGAGCGCAAGAAACTGACAGATTGGATGGTCAATTGAACTGGCCGGTCACATTTAAGCATTTCCGGCCCGATTCGCCTAAGGCAACAGATCCTCAAGGCGGCCGTGCAAGCGTTGCGGCAGGTTTTCCTGGATCTCGATCAAGGCGCGCTGGATGGCACTTTGAAAACCCTGCACCCCCGCCGAACCATGACTTTTCACCACGATGCCCTGCAACCCGAGGAAACTCGCACCATTGTGCCGCGCCGGAGCCAGGTCAGCCTGCAAGCGCCGCATCAAGGGCAGCGCCAGGGCGCCAACCAGGCGTGACGCCAGGTTGCGCTTGAACAAGGCCTCAATGCGCGCAGCAATCATCGTCGCCAGGCCCTCGCTGGACTTGAGCAGGATATTGCCGACAAACCCGTCGCACACCACCACGTCGGCTTCGCCGCGGTACAGACCGTCACCCTCGACAAAGCCGATGTAGTTCAAGCCTCGCGCGCTTTGCAACAGCGTCGCCGCCAGCTTGACCTGCTGGTTGCCCTTGATGTCTTCGGTGCCGATATTCAGCAGCGCCACCCGAGGCCGGGCCACGCCCAGCGCTTCGGCCGCCACCGAGCCCATCAGGGCAAAGTGCAGCAGATGCTCGGCACTGCAATCGACGTTCGCCCCCAGGTCCAGCAACTGGCAATAGCCCTGCTGGGTCGGAATAGCCGCAACCATCGCCGGCCGGTCAATGCCCGGCAGGGTTTTCAGCACATGCCGGGACAACGCCATCAACGCCCCGGTATTGCCGGCACTGACACAGGCCTGGGCCTTGCCATCGCGTACCAGCTCAAGCGCCACCCGCATCGAAGAATCAGGCTTGCCGCGCAAGGCCTGCGCAGGCTTTTCATCCATGGTGATGGTTTCGCTGGCCGGTGTAATAGTCAGGCGCGCGCGATCCACCGCCGGATGGCTGGCAATCAGTTCTTCAAGTAAGGAGGGTTGACCGACGAGGGTCAGGTGCAGCGAGGGCGTGGCAGACAGGCAAGCAATGCAGGCCTGAACAATGCTGCGGGGACCGAAGTCCCCGCCCATTGCGTCAATCGCGATGACTTGAGCAGACAAGTGATTACTCGTCAGCGCCCTTGTCGATCACTTTACGGCCACGGTATACGCCTTCTGGCGATACGTGGTGACGCAGGTGAACTTCACCGGTGGTTTTTTCTACAGACAGAGTGCTTGCCGTCAGGGCGTCGTGCGAACGACGCATGTCACGGGCAGAGCGGGATTTTTTGTTCTGCTGAACAGCCATAATTGATTAACTCCTAAACGTTTGGGTCACGCTTTAACTGCGCCAATACACTGAACGGGTTGGACCGCGTTACCTCGTCCTCGCTCGGTTCGGGCTCATCGAGACCCGCCGGCTGCTGGCATTCTTCCGGATGATGAGCAGGCACAATGGGCAAGGCGAGCAAAAGCTCCTCCTCGATCAGTGACTGCAGATCCAAAGGATCTTCGCCCAGTTCCAGCACGTCATAACCTTTCGGCAACGACTGGGTATTCGCACCCTCTTTCACCACAGCATAACTGCATTCGCTGTGGATCGGCAGGGTGACCAGCTCAAGACAACGCTGGCAAACCATTTTGACTTCGGTGTCGATAAAGCTGTGGATTACCACAGACTTACGTTCATCTCGTTCAAAAACGAATTTAGCCTGCACCGTACCGACAGTGTCGGAAAGCGGGTCGCAGAGTCTCTCCAAATCGGCCAGGAGCAGCTCACCTTGAAGGGTGGTGCCACGATCAGCCAATTTGCGCGGGTCAACGTGAGGTGGAATCGGGTCATTCAACATAGGCGCAGCATTATAGGGATGCACCCGGCCATGTCAAAGGAAATTCAGCCCTGTCCGTCACCGGGCCTCCCCGCTAGAATCCGCGACTGCCTTGAGGAGACGCCCATGCTGCCTTTATTACTCGCTTCCAGCTCGGTTTATCGCCGGGAATTGTTGAACCGCCTGCACCTGCCGTTCATCTGCAGCTCGCCGGATATCGACGAAAGCCACCGCCGGGACGAGTCCGCCGTGGAGCTGGTCAAGCGCCTGGCCGAGGAAAAGGCCCGTGCCCTGGCTGACAGCCATCCGGGCCACCTGATCATCGGCTCGGACCAGGTCGCCGCGCTCGACGGCCAGATCATCGGCAAGCCCCACACCTTCGAGAAAGCCCGTGAGCAACTGCTGGCGGCCAGCGGCAAGCGCGTCAGCTTCCTCACCGGCCTGGCTGTACTGAACAGCGCCACCGGCCATTGCCAGGTCGACTGCATCCCCTTCACCGTACACATGCGCACGCTGGACGCCGCACGCATCGAACGCTACCTGCGCATCGAGCAGCCCTACGACTGCGCTGGCAGCTTCAAGGCCGAAGGCCTGGGGGTGAGCCTGTTTCAAAGCACCGACGGGCCAGACGCCACCAGCCTGGTCGGACTGCCGCTGATCCGACTGGTGGACATGCTACTGGCCGAAGGCGTACAGATTCCCTGAGAACATCACAAACAAATGTGGGAGCTGGCTTGCCTGCGATGCAGACACCCCGGTACATCAGTCGCACCGAGGTGATGCTATCGCAGGCAAGCCAGCTCCCACATTTCGAGCCATGTCGCGCTCAAGCTCTCAGCGCAGGGTCGGACCCTGGAAGCCCATGTATAGCGCCAGCTTCTCAGCCACGCTGGCACCCAGCTTCTTGGAGAAACGGTCAAACGGCGATTCCTGAACAGTGAAGTCCACCAGTTCTTTCTCGCCAATCACGTCCCGCGCCACCGAACTGGCACTGCCCAGGCCATCGATCAAGCCCAATGGCAGCGCTTGCTCGCCAGACCAGACCAGACCGGAGAACAGCTCCGGATGTTCCTTATCCTTGAGCCGGTCACCGCGCCCCTGCTTCACACTGGCAATGAACTGCCGATGAGTGGTATCCAGCACACCCTGCCAGAACTGGGTTTCATCCGCCTTTTGCGGCTGGAACGGGTCCAGGAACGACTTGTGCTCACCCGACGTGTAGGTACGACGCTCAACCCCGAGCTTCTCCATGGCGCCGACAAAGCCATAACCGGCCGCCGTCACACCAATCGAACCCACCAGGCTGGCCTTGTCGGCATAGATCTGGTCGGCAGCACTGGCGATGTAGTAGGCACCCGAGGCACCCAGGTCGGAAATCACTGCATACAGCTTGATGTCCGGGTGCAAGGCGCGCAGGCGACGAATCTCGTCGTACACGTAACCCGACTGCACCGGACTGCCGCCCGGGCTGTTGATGCGCAGGATCACAGCCTTGACCTTGGAGTCCTCGAAGGCCGCCCGCAGGCTGCTGACGATGTTGTCTGCACTGGCAGACTCCTTGTCGGCAATCACTCCGCGCACTTCGATCAACGCCGTGTAATTACCGCTTCGGGTGGCGCTCTTTTCCATGTCCATCAGCGGACTGAACAGCACCAGCATGCCCAACAGATAAATAAAGGTCAGAAGCTTGAAAAAGATCCCCCAACGCCGGGAGCGACGCTGCTCCTGGACACTGGCCAGCAAGGTCTTCTCCAGCAACTTCCAGCTTCTGTCATCGCCATTGTTATCGGCATTGGCCTTCTCAGGCGCTTTCCACTCATCGGTCATGCCATCTACCCCAGCAAAGACTTAATGGGCCCGGCTGAGCCAGGCCTGCAATTCAGAAAAACGGTCAATTGTCAGGCGCGGCTCGTAGGCCTGCAACGCCTGAGCAGATTGGGCGCCGTAGCTGACCGCCACGGAGTCCATGCCAGCATTACGCGCCATCATCAGGTCGAACGACGCATCACCCACCATCAACGCCTGCCGAGGCGACACGCCACATTGAGCGAGGATCTGCTCGAGCATCAGAGGGTGGGGCTTGCTGGCGGTTTCATCCGCCGCACGGGTGGCGTCGAAATAATCTTCCCAGCCATGGGCCTTGAGCACCCGGTCCAGGCCGCGACGGGCCTTGCCGGTCGCGACCGCAAGGTGATAACCGTCGGCGCGAAATGCTTCCATGGCCTGCGCCACGCCTTCAAACAGCGGCGAAGGCTGGGCGTCGAGCGCCATGTAGTGATCGGCGTAGTGCTGACGAAACGCTATCAGCTCGTCATCACCAATCTCCGGGTACAGGGTGCGGATCGCTTCCGGCAGCCCCAGGCCAATAATGCCCTTGACCGCCAGGTCGTCGCACAATGCATAACCGGAACGGGTCGACGCCGCGTGCATCGACTCGACAATCCGACCAATGGAATTACACAACGTGCCATCCCAGTCAAAGATCAACAGCTTGTAGTCAGGGTGCGACACTCAGGCGCTCCACGGTCTTGGCCCACATTTCATCGACAGGCGCTTGCAGCTTCAATTCGCCACCATCGGGCAGCGGCACGGTCAGCATGTAGGCGTGCAGGAACAGGCGTTTGCCACCCAGGTCGCGGATTTCCTTGGAGAAATCTTCATCGCCGTATTTGGTATCGCCGGCAATGCAGTGCCCCGCATGCAGGGTGTGCACACGAATCTGGTGGGTACGGCCAGTGACCGGCTTGGCCTCGACCATGGTGGCAAAGTCACCAAAGCGGCGCAGCACCTTGAACAGGGTCAGCGCCTCCTTGCCCTCCTCGTCCACCTCGACCATGCGCTCGCCGGAACGCAGGTTGCTCTTCTGCAACGGCGCGCGCACGCTCTTGATCGAGGTGGCCCAGTTGCCACGCACCAGCGCCATGTAGCGCTTGTCCACGCCATCACCGCGCAGGGCGGCATGCAGGTGACGCAACATGCTGCGTTTCTTGGCGATCATCAACAGGCCGGAGGTGTCACGGTCCAGACGGTGGACCAGCTCCAGCTCCTTGGCATCCGGGCGCAACTGACGAAAGGCTTCGATCACCCCGTAGTTGAGGCCGCTGCCACCGTGGACCGCGATGCCACACGGTTTGTTGATCACGATCAGTGCCTTGTCTTCGAAGACAATCGACGCTTCAAGGCGCTGCAACAAGCCCTGGGCCAGTGGGACCGGTTCGTCACGCTCAGGCACCCGCACCGGCGGCACGCGGACGATATCGCCCGCCTGCAGCTTGTACTCGGGCTTGATCCGGCCCTTGTTCACGCGCACTTCGCCTTTACGCAAAATGCGGTAAATCAAGGTCTTGGGCACGCCTTTGAGCCTGGCAAGAAGAAAGTTGTCGATGCGTTGGCCGGCATATTCCGGCGAGACCTCGAGCAGCTGGACGCTGGGGGTCTGGGGGGCGGTAGTCGTCATGGCGGCGATGATAACAATTTTTTATGGAATTGAAGCACTTAATCATTGCTGCTATAGTCGCGAACGCCGCCAAAAGCGGCCTGGACAGAGGACTAGCGGCAAACTGCCGGCCCTGACCATCGCAATTCATCAGGACGCGAGGCCGTCCTACGGGGCTTTCGCCACCCTGGAAGGCTCGAGATTGTAACAAGCGCAGGTGACATGAGGCCTGAAGCGAGTGCAAAAAGCAGAGTGATTACTCGCCTTTTGCGCCGATATTTACGGCCAGTTCACAAAGTGCAGTCAGTCTGGAGCCAGACCACGGCGAATGCTTCGGAAACAACGCCTGTTACGAGCTGAGTGAGAGCACAATCGCCCACACCCGGTCTTGTTTAGCCATGAGCGTGGACTCCCCATTGGAGAACACGGTAAATGCCAACCCGCTGCGGATTCTGCGCGCGGCAGCACCCGAATTATCAGGGATACGTGTAGGGTGGAGATGCACAACCGTCGGACTGTGTAGCACTAGGCTTATATTTAGACGCTTCATCTCGTCCACAGTCGCCGGTTGATTCCTCCTCCTGACTGAGTGCTTAAGTCACCACAGCAAGCAGGAAGCGTACGTCGCGATACCGCCCATTTTGGCGGGTATTGCTGGACACTGGAGTGGCCAACCACTCTTGACGCACCTGACACCGACCGTGAGAAGTCGTGTGTGCCGAACGCCGTTTCCGGCAGCCCGGAAACCGACGGTACAACATGAAAAGAATGCTGATTAACGCAACTCAACCCGAAGAGTTGCGTGTTGCACTGGTAGACGGCCAACGCCTCTACGACCTGGACATCGAGTCCGGTGCACGCGAGCAAAAGAAGGCCAACATCTATAAAGGCCGGATTACTCGCATCGAACCAAGCCTTGAGGCTGCCTTTGTCGATTTCGGCTCCGAGCGCCATGGCTTCCTGCCCCTCAAAGAAATCTCCCGCGAATACTTCAAGAAATCCCCTGAAGGCCGCGTGAACATCAAGGACGTCCTGAGCGAAGGCCAGGAAGTCATCGTTCAGGTAGAAAAAGAAGAACGTGGCAACAAGGGCGCCGCCCTGACCACCTTCATCAGCCTGGCTGGCCGTTATCTGGTCCTGATGCCGAACAACCCGCGTGCCGGCGGTATCTCCCGTCGCATCGAAGGCGAAGAGCGCAACGAACTGCGTGAAGCGCTGAACGGCTTGATCGCTCCGGCCGACATGGGCCTGATCGTGCGCACTGCCGGCCTGGGCCGCAGCAGCGAAGAAATGCAGTGGGACCTCGACTACCTGCTGCAACTGTGGACCGCTATCAAGGAAGCGTCCCTGGATCGTTCCGCGCCATTCCTGATCTACCAGGAAAGCAACGTGATCATCCGCGCCATCCGCGATTACCTGCGCCAGGACATCGGCGAAGTGCTGATCGACAGCGTCGAAGCCCAGGACGAAGCCCTGACCTTCATCCGCCAGGTGATGCCGCAGTACGCCAGCAAGATCAAGCTGTACGAAGACAGCGTTCCGCTGTTCAACCGTTTCCAGATCGAAAGCCAGATCGAAACCGCTTTCCAGCGCGTCGTCGAACTGCCTTCCGGCGGCTCCATCGTGATCGATCCGACCGAAGCCCTGGTGTCCATCGACATCAACTCGGCGCGTGCCACCAAGGGTAGCGACATCGAAGAAACCGCCCTGCAGACCAACCTGGAAGCGGCTGAAGAAATCGCCCGCCAGCTGCGCCTGCGTGACATCGGCGGCCTGATCGTGATCGACTTCATCGACATGACCCCGGCCAAGAACCAGCGCGCCGTGGAAGAGAAAGTCCGCGAATGCCTGGAAGCTGACCGTGCCCGCGTACAGGTCGGCCGCATCTCGCGCTTCGGCCTGCTGGAAATGTCCCGTCAGCGCCTGCGTCCATCCCTGGGTGAAAGCAGCGGCATCGTCTGCCCGCGTTGCAACGGCACCGGCATCATCCGTGACGTTGAATCGCTGTCGCTGGCGATCCTGCGCCTGATCGAAGAAGAAGCCCTGAAAGACCGCACTGCCGAAGTGCGCGCCCAGGTGCCGATCCCGGTCGCTGCGTTCCTGCTCAACGAAAAACGCAACTCGATCACCAAGATCGAACTGCGCACCCGTGCCCGTATCGTCATCCTGCCGAACGATCACCTCGAGACGCCGCACTTCGAAGTGCAGCGCCTGCGTGATGACAGCCCGGAAGCCCACGTCAACCAGTCCAGCTACGAAATCGCTGCTGCCGCTGCCGAAGTGGAAGAAGTCCAGCCAGCCGCTGCGACCCGCACC
This sequence comes from Pseudomonas sp. P7758, assembly GCF_013386485.1. Taxonomy (NCBI): domain Bacteria; kingdom Pseudomonadati; phylum Pseudomonadota; class Gammaproteobacteria; order Pseudomonadales; family Pseudomonadaceae; genus Pseudomonas; species Pseudomonas sp. P7758. Next base: position 58,740 of record NZ_JACARS010000069.1, read on the forward strand.
CTGGTTCGCCAGGAAGCCGCCGTCAAGACCGCGCCAGCCCGTGCCAACGCACCGGTTCCGGTCGAGGCTGCCGCGCCGGTTGCCGCACCAGCTGCCCTGCCTGAGCCAAGCCTGTTCAAAGGCCTGGTGAAGTCGCTGGTCAGCCTGTTCGCCACCAAGGAAGAGCCAGTGGCTCCAGTTGTGGTCGAGAAGCCTGTGACTGAACGCCCTGCACGCAATGAAGAGCGTCGCAACGGTCGCCAGCAGAGCCGCAATCGCAACGGTCGCCGTGACGAAGAGCGCAAGCCTCGTGAAGAACGTGCACCCCGCGAAGAACGCGCTCCACGTGAAGAACGCCAACCGCGCGAAGCCCGTGAAGAAACACCAACCGTAGCCCGTGAAGAGCGTGCACCACGCGAAGAACGTGCACCGCGTGCTCCACGCGCTCCACGTGAAGACCGCAAGCCACGTGGCGAGCGTGAAGAACGCGTGCGTGAATTGCGCGAGCCGTTGGATGCCGCTCCAGCCGTAGCCGCTGCTGCTGCCACCGCTGCCACTGCTGAAGAGCGTCCAGCTCGTCAGCCGCGTGAAGAACGTGCGCCACGCCCTCCTCGTGAAGAGCGTCAACCACGTGCCGAGCAAGCGGCTCCCGCCGGTGAAGAAGAAGAGCTGCTGTCCAACGAAGACCAGCAACAGGAAGACGGCCAGGACAACGCCGAAGGCGATCGTCCACGCCGCCGCTCCCGTGGCCAGCGTCGTCGCAGCAACCGTCGTGAGCGTCAACGTGATGCCAACGGCAACGAAATCGAAGGCTCGGAAGAGACCGGCGAAGCCAACGCAGCCGCTACCGGCGAACCGACTGGCGCCGAACTGGCTGCCGGCCTGGCCGTTACCGCGGCTGTTGCCAGCTCGGTCATCAGCGCACCTGCTGAAGCCCAGGCCAACGAGCAAGCTGAAGCCGCTACCGCTGCCATCCAGGAAACCCCTGCTGTAGAGACGCCAGCCGTCGAAGCACCTGTGGTTGAAGCGACGACGCCAGTCGAAGCCCCGGTTGTTCCGGAAGTGGAAGTAGCGCCAGCTCGTCAAGTTCGTGAAGTTCGCGAACCTAAGCCTGAAGCTGAAGTGGTTGCCGAGCCTGCCGCTGTTGTTGAACAACAGCCCGTGGTTGAAGCCGCCGTTGAAGCACCGGTTGCCGAGCCAACCCCTGAAGTGCGTGAAGTTCGCGAAGAACAGACCGCCTTCCAGTGGACTGCCGAACCTGCCCCAGTGGTCGAAGCGGTTGAAGCACCAGCGCCTGCTCCAGTGGTCGAAGAAGCTCCAGCGCCAGTCGCTGAAGTGGTTGTCGCCCCTGAACCTGTGGCCGTGGTTGCCGAGCCTGCTCCAGTGGTTGAAGCGCCAGTGGTTGCCGAAGTGGCAGCCCCGGTGGTTGAAGCCGCTCCGGCCAGCGCCCTGACCGAAAATGGCCGTGCGCCGAACGACCCACGCGAAGTGCGTCGTCGTCGCAAGGAAGCTGAAGCGGCTGCCGCTGCTGCCAAGGCCGCTGCCGAAGCTGCTCCAGCCGTCGCTGAAGTTGCCCAAGCAACCCCTGCTCCGGTCACCGAAGCCGTGGTTGAGCACACTGCCCCTGCCATCGACGAGAACGTACGTTCCGTTGAGGAAGTGGTAGAGCACCACCCTAAGGCCCTGGAAGAAGAGCACGAGCCTAAACCCCTCGTCTGATTCCATCGGCCACTAAAAAGCCCCGCCTGAGTGATCAGGCGGGGCTTTTTTATGCCCGCTACATCAGTTAGCGGTAGTCCAACAACCCTGGCACATCGACGTCCCACAACACACCGGGATCATCGACTACGACTTCCTGCACCGAAGCCTTGGCAAATAACGGTTTTGCCCCGCGGTCTCCGGTCAGCGCGATCAAGGCCGGGCCGAATGAACGGCCAAACCCCACGGGGTGCCCGTACTGACCTGCATGCACCGGGGCGCTGATACCGTCTTCCTCCAGGCCTGCCATCACTTGCTCGATACTTGCCGGCAGGATAAACGGCATATCCCCCAACACCACCAGCCAACCAGCCGACGGCCCACTGGCCGCCACCGCTGCGGCGATGCTGTCACCCATGCCCGGCGAGCGCAAAAGCAATACTTCGCAACCGTGCACCTTAGCCAACCGAATCACTTCGGTGCGATCCGGTGACGTCACCAGCCAACGTCTCGTAGCCACAGGCGGCAAATTCACCAATACCTGCTCGATCACCGGCCGCGTGATGCCATCCCGGCCCACGCAGGGCGCCAGCAACTTGTCCTGATCGGCACCCGCCTCGGCCCGAAAACGACTGCCCTGCCCCGCCGCCAGGATGATTACGGCGATGCCCGTCAACTGACCGCTGCCTGCAACGGCTTTTTCTGCAGCAGATCGATCCCGTTCTTGATGGCGACGATTTCCGCCATCAACGACAAGGCGATTTCCGCCGGCGTATGGCTGCCGATATGCAGGCCAATCGGCCCATGCAGCCGCGCAATGGCGTCCGCACTGAGCCCCAGTGCCGCGAGGTTTTCCCGGCGCTTCTGGCTGTTGACCCGCGAACCCAGCGCGCCTATGTAGAACGCCCGGGAATTGAGGGCCGTCAGCAACGCCATGTCATCCAGGCGCGGGTCATGGGTGAGCGCGACAATGGCGGTGCGTTCATCGGTCTGGATATTCAACACCGCTTCATCCGGCATACCCGGCACAAAGCGCCCGTGCTGCTCCTCCCAGCCATAAACAAACTCCTGGCGCGGGTCGCAGATCAGCACTTCGAAATCCAGCAACCGAGCCATTTCCGCCACATAACGTGACAGCTGGCCCGCGCCGATCAGCAGCAGGCGCCAGCGCGGACCGTAGATCGCGCGCAAACGCTCGCCGTTGAAGCTGACCACATCGGTCTTGCTCGCACCGCTCAACACCACCTCGCCGGTGGCCAGGTCCAACTCACGGGCGACAATCTCGTGGGCCTCACAGCGCGCCAGCAGTTCAGCTACCCAACCCGGATCACTCACCCGCTCTTCGGTGAGACGCAGGGTGCCGCCACACGGCAGGCCAAAACGCGCCGCTTCGTCCCGGGTGACACCGTAGGTGACCAGCTGCACCGGCGGCCCGTCGTCAGGCAGCCGACCGTCCTGCAACCGGGCGATCAAGTCGTCCTCGATACAGCCGCCGGACACCGAGCCAATCACCACCCCGTCGCCGCGCAAGGCCAGCATCGCCCCCGGCGGACGCGGGGCGCTGCCCCAGGTCTGGACCACGCTGTACAGCACCACTCGCTGCCCGGCGAGGCGCCATTCCAGCACGCTGCGTAATACATTCAGATCAACACTGTCCATCAGGCTTTCGCCTCCCGCCAACCTTGCAACTGATTTTGATAAACAGCATCTATGGGTTGATCAAAAATATCGGTAGTCAGCTAAGTTAACTCACCGGCAATAAAAAAGCCCTGCAATGCAGGGCTTGGTGCGTCAAAAAACAAGCTTAGTTCAATAGCGATTCGGCTCCATTTCCAGCACCACCTTGAAGCGCTTTTCGATGTCCTGCTGGATACGCAGCGCGAGCCCGGCAATGTCCTGGCCGCTGGCCGCGCCGTAGTTCACCAATACCAGTGCCTGCAAGCGATGCACGCCGGCATCGCCATCGCGAAAGCCTTTCCAGCCGGCCTTGTCGATCAGCCAGCCGGCGGCCAGTTTCATCTGCCCGTCGGCCTGGGGGTAAGCCACCAGGTCCGGGTATTGACGCTGCAACTCGGCAGCCAGTGCCTGGGACACCAGCGGGTTCTTGAAGAAACTCCCCGCATTGCCGAGCACCGCCGGGTCGGGCAGTTTCTCGCTACGAATGCTGGAAATCGCGCGGCTGACATCGCTGGGCGTGGCCTGCGCGATGCCTTGCTCGGTCAGGCGCTGTCGCACCGGCCCGTATTCAAGTTTCAGATGCACGGCACGGCTCAGGGCAAAACGCACCCGCAGGATCAGCCAGCGCCCCACTTCGTGCTTGAACAGGCTGTCGCGGTAGGCAAAGTTGCACTCGGCCAGGCTGAAATCCCGCAGTTCGCCGGTCTGGCGATCAAGGGCGGTCAGGCCGCTGAATACATCCTTGATCTCTACACCGTAGGCGCCGATGTTCTGCATCGGTGCGGCGCCGACCGTGCCGGGAATCAGGCTGAGGTTTTCCAGGCCGGAAAAGCCCTGGGCCAGGGTCCACAGCACAAACGGATGCCACGCTTCGCCCGCTTCGGCCTCAACCACGACCTGCACGCCATCGTCGTGCAACACCCGGATGCCCTGGCTGGCCATGCGCAGTACCAGTGCGTCAATATCCTGGGTCAACAGCAAGTTGCTGCCGCCGCCAATCACCAGCAACGGCAGTTGTTGCTCGGCGGCACAGGCCAGGGCCTCACGCACGTCGGCGTCATTGTGGGCCTCGGCAAACAGCCGGGCACGCACGTCGATGCCAAAGCTGTTGAACGGCTTGAGCGAAACCTGTGCCCGTACCTGCAAAGTCATAACCGGCCCTTCAATTCAATCACCAACAGGTCACAGGCGCGCTCGATCAGGTCGAGGACAGTTTCAAAGCCCTGGTCACCTTCGTAGTACGGGTCCGGCACTTCATCCACCAGCGAGTCGTAGCGGCGCAGGAACAGGTCCAGGTCCGCCTTGCCCTGAGCCGGCTGCATGGCCTTGAGGTTGCGCAGGTTGCTCTGGTCCATGGCGAGGATCAGGTCGTAGCGGGAAAAGTCGGCACGCGACACCTGTTGTGCACGCTGGGCCGACAGGTCGTAGCCGCGTTGCAGCGCTGCACGCTGGCTGCGCTTGTCCGGTGGATTGCCGACGTGCCAATCACCGGTACCGGCAGAGGCCACTTCAACCTGATCGGCCAGGCCGGCTTCGCGCAATTTGTGGCGCAGAACGCCTTCTGCCGTGGGCGAACGGCAGATGTTGCCCAGGCAGACGAACAGAACCTGCATCAGGCCCCCAGCAGGCGACGGACGCGCTCGAGGTCTTCAGGGGTGTCGACGCCCGCCGGCGGCGCTTCCAGGGCATCGCCCACATGAATGCGCACGCCGTGCCACAGGGCACGCAGTTGTTCCAGGGATTCGGTATTTTCCAGCCAGCACGGGCCCCAGCTCACGAAGTCGTGCAGGAAACCGGCGCGGTAGGCGTAGATGCCGATGTGGCGACGGTACGGCACGCCAGCCGGCAGCACGTCAGGCTGTTTGGCGAAAGCATCCCGCGCCCACGGCAAGGTGGAGCGGCTGAAGGTCAGCGCCAGGCCATTGATGTCGCTGACCACTTTCACCACGTTGGGGTTGAACAGGGTCTCGATGTCTTCAATCGGCTCGGCCAGGGTCGCCATGCGCGCTTCGCCATGGGCTGCCAGGTTGGCCGCCACCTGATCGATCACGCTGGGCGGAATCAACGGCTCGTCACCTTGCACGTTGACCACGATGGCGTCCGCCGCCAGGCCCAGCTTGGTGGCCACTTCGGCCAGGCGGTCGGTACCGGAGTTGTGGTCTTCACGGGTCAGCACCGCTTCGGCACCAAAGCCTTTGCAGGCCTCGATGATGCGCGGATCGTCGGTGGCCACCACTACCCTTTCGGCGCTGCTTTTGCAGGCCTGTTCCCACACCAGCTGGATCATCGGCTTGTTGCCGATCAGTTGCAGCGGCTTGCCGGGCAGGCGGGTGGAGGCGTAGCGGGACGGGATGACAACGGTGAAGGCGGTGGTCATTTATCCAGGCGCTCGTCGGTGGTCAGGGTGCGGGCTTCGCTTTCGAGCATTACCGGAATGCCATCACGAATCGGGTACGCCAGGCCGGCGCCCTTGCTGATCAGCTCGGTTTTGTCGGCGCTGAGCTTGAGCGGACCCTTGCAGATCGGGCAAGCGAGGATATCGAGCAGTTTGGTGTCCATGAGTATGTCCTGGAGAGCAGCGTTTTAAGGCAAAAGGCGAGCGGGCAGCAAGCGCATCAACTGCGTGTCGAACCAGGCGATAAACGCCGGTGACGGTGCCGCGTCCACCGCAAGGTACCACCAGTCGGGCCTGGCAAAGGCGCGGCACTTCACCGCGTCCTTTTCAGTCATGACCAACGGCAGTGCCGGTGTGAAATTCAAGACCTCGGCGCTGTACGGCGCGTGGTCGGCAAAAGCATGGGGTATTGGGCGCCAGTGTAGCGTTTCAAGGGTATTGAAGAAACGTTGCGGGTTGCCGATGCCGGCCACCGCATGTACCTGCTGCCCCACCGGGAAGTGTTCGACGGGTTTACGCTCGCCGGTATGCAGGTTGACCAGCGCGGCAGGCAACAGACGGAAGGCAAAGCCGTCGTCACGGTCAGAACCTGCGCCGTTGTAAAGCAGCGCATCGACGCTCTGCAAACGCTCGACCGGCTCACGCAACGGCCCCGCCGGCAGGCAGCGACGGTTACCCAGCCCGCGGGCGGCGTCAATCAACACCAGTTCCAGGTCACGGGCCAGGCGGTAATGTTGCAGGCCGTCGTCGGAAAGGATCAGGTCGAGGGTTTCGCTGGCCAACAGCGCCTTCACGGCGCGGCTGCGGTCGGGGTCGATCATCAGCGGCACGCCGCTGCGCTGCACGATCAGCAAGGGTTCGTCCCCCGCCACCGCTGCGGTTTGATCGGCCTCTACGCGCCATGGAAACTGTGGCGGCTTGGCGCCATAACCGCGGCTGACCACACCGACGCGCAAACCACTGCGCTGGCAATGGTCGATCAGCCAGAGAATCATGGGCGTCTTGCCGGTGCCACCCACCGTGATATTGCCTACCACCACGACCGGCACCGGCGACTGATAGATCTCGCCCTCGCCCGCCAGGAACCGTGCGCGCTTGCGCTGCACCACCCGGCGATAGAGGGATTCCAGCGGCTGCAATAACGCAAGTGCAGGATGGCCTTCGTACCAGGCCTTGAGCAAACGATCAGTCATGGCCATCAGGGTTGGCTCGCCGCCTCGACGGTGGTCATGCGCAAATGGCTGAAGCCGAGCTTGCCGGCAGCGTCCATCGCCGTGATCACGGCCTGGTGCTTGGTGTTGCCATCGGCGCTGATGGACAGTGGCAAGTTAGTGTCCCCACCAGACTCTTTTTGCAGCGCTTCCATCAGGCTGGCCAGGTCGTTTTTCTCCAGCAACTGGTTATTCACCGAGAACACGCCATCGGCGCTGATGGCGATGTCCAGTTGCTTGGCCTGCTGGTCTTCCGCCGGCGAACCGCTGACGGCTTCCGGCAGGTCGACGCGCAGCTGGGTTTCCCGGGTAAAGGTGGTGGTGACGACAAAAAACAGCAGCAGGATAAACACCACGTCGATCAACGACGCCAGGTTGATATCGACGTTTTCCCTTTGCTTGCGACGAAATTTCACGCGTTGCCCTCAACCAGGTCCACGTCACGGTCGCCCTGTACCACTTCCACCAGCTTGATGGCTTCCTGCTCCATGCCCACCACCAGTTCGTCGATGCGCCGTTGCAGGAAACGGTGGAAGAACACCGAAGGAATACCGACCATCAGGCCCGCCGCCGTGGTGATCAAGGCCTTGGAAATACCACCGGCCAGCACTGCGGCGTTGGTGGTCATACCCGACCCCATGAATGAGCTGAAAATATCGATCATGCCCAGCACCGTACCGAGTAGGCCGAGCAACGGTGCCATGGCGGCGATGGTGCCCAGGGCATTGATGTAGCGCTCCAGCTCATGGATGACCCGGGCGGCGGCCTCTTCGATGCACTCCTTCATGATCTCGCGACCGTGCTTGGAGTTGGCGAGGCCGGCGGCGAGGATTTCACCCAGGGGCGAGTTGGCGCGCAGTTCCTTGAGCTTTGTCTTGTCGAGCTGCTTGTTCTTGATCCAGCCCCAGACCTGGCCCAGCAGGTGGTCAGGCGTTACACGGCTGGCACGCAGGGTCCATAGGCGTTCGGCGATGATGCCGAGTGCGGCGATGGAACTCAAAATGATCGGCAACATCATCCAGCCGCCGGATTTGACCAATTCCCACACAGTGAATGTCCCCTCGAAAAAGTGCGCCACTTTACCATAAGGGTCCGGTGGAAGGGCTGGCCTGCCCCCAGAGCATCCTGACGCAGGGGCCGCTCTTTGGTAACGCTGTTTTGCGGCGGGCGCTCGCGCCAGAAACGCCGCTGGCTGCGCGCGGCCAGCGGCGGCTGGAACGTGCCCAGTTGCAGGCGGAGTGCGCCTTGCTCGGCACTGTCATAAATCGCGCTGCCCATGGCCTGGTAACGCTCCAGCACCTGTGGATGCGGGTGGCCAAACCCATTGCTGCGCCCCCGGGAAATTAACACGGCCTTGGGTGCCAGGCGCTGTAGAAAGGCCCATGACGACGAGCTGCGGCTGCCGTGGTGCGGCGCTTGCAGCCAATCGACAGGAGCGCCCATGGGAGTGGCCAGCAATGCCCGCTCGGCGTCATGGTCAATATCCCCGGTCAGCAACAAGCGCTCGCCATTGGCCTGCACCCGCAACACGCAGGACATCTGGTTACCGTCCGTCGCATCAGGCCATTGCCATAGCTCGAACCTCACGCCGTCCCACTCCCACTGCTCGCCGCTGACACACGCCTGGGTACCGAGCGAGGCCGGCAGCCGTGCCGTCTCACCGCCCACCACACGCTTGACCGGCAACCCTTGGGCGACGGCCAACGCGCCGCCGGCATGATCGGCATCGGCATGACTGAGCAGCATCACGTCCAGCTCTGCGACACCCAGCTTGCGCAACGCAGGCAATACGACACGCGCGCCAAGATCGAACTCACCGGAGCGCGGCCCGGCGTCATACAGCAGTACATGGTTGCGGGTACGCAGGATGATCGCCAACCCCTGGCCGACGTCCAGTTGCACCACCTCGACCAGCCCATGAGGTATCGACTCCCGCGGCGGAAACACCGCCAGCAGCAACATCGGCCAACCCAGCAGCCGAAACGGGACGCCCTTGGGCAGCAATAACAGCACTGCCCCCAGCAGGCTCACCAGCCAATAGCCAATGGGCACTTGCGCCGGTATCCAGGCCGGCAAGTACTGCGCCAGCAGCGCCAGTGCCCTGAACAGCCCGTCCAGCGTGCCGCCCGCCAGCCATAACAACCCCTCTCCTATATAAGGCAGCGGCAATAACACCGTACCCAGCAAGGCCAGGGGCAGCACCACCAGGCTGATCCACGGCACCGCAACCAGGTTGGCCAGCGGCCCGCTCAGGCTGATAGGCAGGCCGAGCACCAGCAGCAGCGGAAACAGGCCGATGGCAATCATCCATTGGGCGCGGGTCCAGGCTTGCCACAAGGGCCAGGGGCCCAATCGGCCACTGAACGCCAAAATCAGCACCGCAACAGCCGCAAAAGACAGCCAGAACCCCGGCTGCAGGCTGGCCAGCGGTTCGAGGATCAGCACCGCGTCCAGCGCCAGCAACAGCGGCCACCAGATTCCCAGGTGACGAAACCGCAGACGCCACAGCAACACCAGGCCCACCATCACGCAGGCCCGTTGCACCGGCACCTCGAAACCTGCCAGCAGGCCGTAGCCCAGCGCTGCAGCAAACGCCAGGCCGCAGGCCCAGGGCAGCCACGGCAAAGGTTTTGGCCACCCCCCGTAGCGCGCAAGCCCGGCGACCAGGCCATAGATCAACCCCGCCAGCAGGCCGATGTGCTGCCCGGATATCACCAGTAAATGCACGGTGCCAGTGGCTTGCAGGACCCGCCAATCCTCGGCGGCCAACCCGGAACCATCGCCGAGCACCAGCGCCGCCAGGCCCGCCTCTCGCCCCTGGGCATCCACTGCCAGCAGCCGCTGGCGAATCCCGTCGCGCCAGGCATGTCGTGGCGGTGCCAGCAGTTGGCCGTCCTTGACCGAGCCGGTGGCGCCAATCCGCTGGGCCAGCAGCCAGGCTTCATAGTCAAAGCCATCGGCATTGAGCAATCCGGAAGGACGCTTGAGAGTCACCGCCAGTCGCCAGCGCTCACCGCTCTTAACCGGTGGGCCGCCGCGCCAGGACACGCGAATGCGCTTGGGAAGCAGCTCCTTGCGTGACCGGCTGTCGGTCAGTTCGAAGCGCACACCGTCGCCCATCTGCTGCGGTAACCCGCTGACACGCCCCTCCACCCAGCGGGTCTGGCCATCCAGATGCGGGGCCAACCGGTCATCCAGCGCCCACTGCGCGCTGAGGCATGCCCAGCCCAGGCCAAGCAGGAAAAACCCCAGCGGATAGGTACGAAAAGACAACAACATCAGGGCCAGCACCGGCATCAACAACAGCCAGCCGCCAGACGGCAACGCGGGTAAAAAACGCAAGGCGAGCAGCCCCAGCGCGAGTGCGAACATCCCTGTTCTCATGGATCTTTCCTTGAAAGCGACCCATTGAGTCTTAGCCGGGCTAGCGGTGTGGCCTATTATTATTTGTCACAAAGTCTGAATTTCACGTTCGTGGAATGCGGGCATACTTGCCCCTCGAACTGACCTGGACCCCTTATGCCACGGCGCTTATTCAAACGGTACATGCCCGATCCGACCAGCATTCGGGAACACAAGTCCTTACGCTTTCTCGGCAAGTTGCTGCATGACCCGAATCTCTGGCACCTCAATCGGCACTCGGTCGCGCGGGCCATGGCCGTTGGCCTGTTCGCGGCATTCATCCCCATTCCCTTGCAGATGCTGCTGGCAGCGGTCCTCGCCATCAGCGTGCGCGGCAACATGCCGATTGCCGTGAGCCTGGTCTGGCTGACCAACCCGATTACCATGCCGCCGGTGTTTTTCTGCACCTACATGACCGGGGCCTGGCTGATGAATGTGCCACCCCGCAGCATGCCCGACGAGCTGACCTGGGAATGGATCAGCGGGCAGTTGTCGACGCTGTGGCAACCGTTCCTGCTGGGCTCGGTAGTACTGGGGCTGGTGATGGCGGTGCTGGGTTATTGCCTGACCATGGGCTATTGGCGCTGGTGGGTGGCCCGACAGTGGAAAAAACGCAAACAGCGCAGGTTGTAACCGTTAGCGCGCCAGCAAGCGCATGTGCACACGTAAACCCTGGCCGGTATTTTCCGCCCACAGGCTGCCGTCCTGACGCTGCACAGCGTTGCGCGCAATGCTCAAGCCCAGGCCAAAGCCGCCGTCGCCGGGCCGTGAACCGTCCAGCCGGGTGAATGGCGCAAAGATTCGCTCCAACTCCACCTCATCGATCCCGCCGCCCTGGTCTTCCAGCCACAAGTGCCAGTGATCCCCCTCACGCTGCCCGCCCAATTGCACCGTTCCGTCTTGCGCAGAGTGCCGGATGGCATTGCGCAGGATGTTCTCCAATGCCTGGGCCAGCAGGTTCAGATGACCGCGCACCCAGCAGTCGGCCCCCAGCTCGCACTGCAAGCGTGAAGCCGGCCAGCCACTTTCAAAACAGGCGTTTTCCCGGAGCATGTCCCACAGCGCCTGCACCTGGATGTCTTCCTTGGGCAACGGCGCGCGTTCGGTGTCGAGCCAGGCCAGTTGCAGGGTGTCGTCCACCAGGCGCTGCATGCCGTCGATTTCCCTCCCCAGGCGCTCGCGCAGCTGGGTCAGGTCCTGCTCGCTGTCACTGGCCACACGCAGGCGGCTCAACGGTGTGCGCAACTCATGGGACAAATCCCGCAGCAGTTGCTGTTGCAGGGCCACGGTGCCTTGCAGGCGTTCAGACATCTGGTCAAACGCGCGGCCCAATTCCCCCAGTTCATCCTGGCGGCTGGTGGTGTCGCGGGAAAGCCGGGTGCCCAGTTGATCGGCACGCCAGGCGTTGGCCTGCTCTCGCAGGTGGTTGAGAGGCATGATCAACAGCCGGTAGAGGCCGATGCACAGCAGCAGGGTGAACAGGCCGGGAATCACGCCATTGGTGACGATCCGCCAGAACAGCTGGTTTTGCCCGGGCATGAAACGCCGCGGCAACTCGATCACCAGGGAGCCCGCACCCGGGTCGAGCGGGAACGGGATTTTCAACCACGGCAGGCCCTTGGCATGCCGGCTGACGGGCCAGTCCAGGCCGCGCAGGAAGGTCAGGCGCTGGCTCTCCTTGTCCGTCAGTGGGTAGCTGCTCAGGGATTGCAGGTCGTTGCCGATGACCCCCACCCAGGTGCGCTCGCGCTGGCCCAGGGTGTGCAACCATTCGTCCACACCGGCGTTGCCGCCCTTGTTCCAGGCCAGTTCCGCGCCAGCGGCATAACCGCTCAGGGTGGCGCGGGCCTCGCTGGACAGAAAGGCATTCTGCTCTTCCATATACCGGCCCCATGACCAACTGAGCCAGATCATCAGCAAGCAGAACGCGATCAGCAGACAGGCCAGTTTCCAGAATAACGAATGCTTGCCCGGCAGCCGTTTGAACGCGGCTTTAAAGCCCGTCATCGTGACCGCTCAACACATAGCCCTTGCCCCACACCGTGCGCACTTCCCGCTCGCTGTAGCCGACAGCCTTGAGCTTGCGACGAATCTGGCTGATGTGCATGTCCAGGCTGCGGTCATGGGGCGCATAGCCGCGCTGGAACACATGCTGGTAGAGGAAGGCTTTGCTGAGGACTTCTTCGGCGTTGCGGTGCAGTGTTTCCAACAGGCGATATTCGCTCCGGGTCAGGCCGGCCCACTGCTCCCGGTGAAACACATCACACAGCTCGTCATCGAAACGCAGGCTGCGGGCATCGCCGCGCACCGCCGCCAGGGCCGGCAACGGCCGCCGGTCCAGGGCGACCCGGCGCAGGATCGCTTCGATGCGCACCCGCAACTCGGCCATGCTGAACGGCTTGGGCAGGTAATCGTCGGCCCCCAGGCGAAAACCGCTGATGCGATCAGCTTCGGCCCCCAGGGCCGACATCAGGATCACCGGCATCGAATGGCTCTGGCGCAAATGCGTGAGCACCGACAAACCGTCCATGCCCGGCAGCAGGATGTCCATCAACACCACGTCGAAGCGCTGATCGCGGGCCATTTGCAGGCCCTGCTGGCCATTCTGGCACCAGGTCACCTGGAAGCCACAGAGGCCCAATTGCTCATGGACATAGGCGCCAAGCACAGGATCGTCTTCAATCGCCAGGATACTGGGTAAGCCAAGTGCTGCGGGATTCATTAGCGTCTGCAAGTCATTCTCAATGACTGATTATTCAAGATTGCCCCCCCATGAGCAACCGCCGCCGGGCGTCCGGCGGCCCAAGGTTTGCCTCAGGTCATTAATTTTGCAAGATTCCCCGCCGCGCAAATGGCTACACTGCGCAGGTGGCGCGGGCCGGATGCCTGCGTGGAATTCGACAACAGTGTGGTAGCAGGAGAGTGGCGTGCTTAAAAGAATGGGGATAAAAGGCCGCGTACTGTTGCTGACCTTATTGCCTACCAGCCTGATGGCGTTGCTGCTGGGCGGGTACTTCACCTGGATGCAGCTTTCGGAGTTGCAGTCGCAGTTGCTGCAACGCGGCGAGATGATCGCCGAGCAACTGGCGCCGCTGGTGGCCCCGGCCCTCGGCACCAGGAACACCGACCTGCTGGAACGCATCGCCACCCAGTCCCTGGAACAAACCGATGTGCGCGCCGTGTCGTTCCTCGGGCCCGACCGCACGCCCCTGGCCCACGCCGGGCCGACCATGCTCAACCAGCCGCCCATCGGCAACAGTTCGCACCTGTTGCAGCGCACCGGCAATGACGCCACCCGTTATCTGCTGCCGGTGTTCGGCCGCCATCGCAACCTCGCCGGTGAACTGATCCCGGATGAATCCGACCGCCTGCTGGGCTGGGTCGAGCTGGAACTGTCCCACAACGGCATGTTGCTGCGTGGCTACCGCAGCCTGTTCGCCAGCCTGTTGCTGATCGCCATCGGCCTGATCTGTACCGCTGCCCTCGCCTTGCGCATCAGCCGTACGATCAACTCACCGATCGGCCTGATCAAACAGGCCGTCGCGCAACTCAAGGACGGCAATCTGGAAACCCGCTTGCCACCGCTGGGTAGCCAGGAGCTGGATCACCTGGCCTCGGGCATCAACCGCATGGCCGAGACCCTGCAAAACGCCCAGGAAGAATTGCAACACAGCATCGACCAGGCCACCGAAGACGTGCGGCAAAACCTCGAAACCATCGAGATCCAGAACATCGAGTTGGACCTGGCCCGCAAGGAAGCCCTGGAAGCCAGCCGCATCAAGTCGGAGTTTCTGGCCAACATGAGCCATGAGATCCGCACGCCGTTGAACGGCATCCTTGGTTTCACCCATTTGTTGCAGAAAAGCGAACTGTCACCGCGCCAGCTGGATTACCTGGGCACCATCGAAAAATCCGCCGACAACCTGCTGGGCATCATCAACGAAATCCTCGACTTCTCGAAAATCGAGGCCGGCAAGCTGGTGCTCGACAGCATCCCGTTCAACCTGCGGGACTTGCTGCAAGACACCCTGACCATCCTCGCCCCGGCCGCCCACGCCAAACAGCTGGAGCTGGTGAGCCTGGTCTACCGCGACACGCCGCTCGCCTTGGTGGGTGACCCGCTGCGGCTCAAGCAGATCCTCACGAACCTGGTGAGCAACGCGATCAAGTTCACCCGCGAAGGCACCATCGTTGCCCGCGCCATGATTGAAGACGAACAGGAAGACAGCGTGCAACTGCGCATCAGCGTGCAGGACACCGGCATCGGCCTGTCGAACCAGGATGTGCGGGCACTGTTCCAGGCGTTCAGCCAGGCGGACAATTCGCTGTCACGCCAACCCGGCGGGACCGGCCTTGGCCTGGTGATTTCCAAGCGCCTGATCGAACAGATGGGCGGTGAGATCGGCGTCGACAGCACGCCGGGAGAAGGCTCGGAATTCTGGATCAGCCTGAACCTGCCGAAAACCCGTGACGATATCGAAGACCTGCCCTCCGCGCCGCTGCTGGGCCGGCGCGTGGCGGTGCTGGAAAACCACGAGCTGGCGCGCCAGGCCCTGCAACATCAGCTGGAAGACTGCGGCCTGGAAGTCACCCCGTTCAACAGCCTGGAAAGCCTGACCAACGGCATCACCAGCGCCCACCAGACCGAACAGGCGATTGACCTGGCCGTGCTGGGCATCACCGCCAACGACATTCCGCCGGAGCGTTTGAACCAGCACCTGTGGGACCTCGAACACCTGGGCTGCAAGGTACTGGTGTTGTGCCCGACCACCGAACAGCTGCTGTTCAACCCCTCGGTGCCCAACCCCAACAGCCAGTTGCAGGCCAAGCCCGCGTGCACCCGCAAACTGCGTCGCGCCCTGGCCGACCTGATCAGCCCGCGCCCGCTGCGCAGCGAACCCGGCGAGCCCCTGTCCAGCCGCGCGCCGCGGGTGCTGTGTGTCGACGACAACCCGGCCAACCTGCTGCTGGTGCAAACCCTGCTGGAAGACATGGGCGCCAAGGTCCAGGCGGTGGAAAGCGGTTACTCGGCCATCGAGGCAGTGAAGCAGGAAGCCTTCGACCTGGTGCTGATGGACGTGCAGATGCCGGGGATGGACGGTCGCCAGAGCACCGAGGCAATCCGCACGTGGGAAAGCGAACGCCATGGCACACCGCTGCCCATCGTCGCGCTGACGGCCCATGCGATGGCCAACGAAAAACGCGCCCTGCTGCAAAGCGGCATGGATGATTACCTGACCAAACCCATCAGCGAACGGCAACTGGCCCAGGTGGTGTTGAAATGGACCGGGCTGGCCCTGCGCAACCAGGGCCCGGACCGTGGCACCGAAAGTTTCGGGCATGCCACGCAATTGCCGGTACTGGACCATGAAGAAGGTTTGCGCCTGGCGGCCGGTAAGGCGGATCTGGCGGCAGACATGCTCGCGATGCTGCTGGCCTCGCTGGAAGCGGACCGTGAAGCGATTCGCGTCGCCCGTGACGCCAATGACCGCAACGCCCTGATCGAACGGGTGCACCGCCTGCACGGCGCCACCCGGTATTGCGGCGTGCCGCAACTGCGTGCGGCCTGCCAACGGGCCGAGACCCTGCTCAAGCAGGACGACGCCAAGGCCATGCCGGCCCTGGATGAACTGGACATGGCGATTGCCCGGCTGGCCAGCGAGGCGCGGGTCAGCGCGTAAACTTTCGGGGCAATGTGGGCAGGGAGGCTTGCTGTGGCGAGGGAGNNCGCACTCCAGCAGGAGCAAGCGCCCTCACCACAGCAAGCTCACTCACCACAGACAAGCCCCCTCGCCACAAAAGCAGCTTTCCATCATCAAGAAGGAATATTTGATGCGCATCATCCTCTTCAGCAGCCAGACCTACGACCGCGACAGCTTTCTCGCCCAACCGCTGCCCGAAGGCATGCAGTTGCAATTCCAGCCGGCCCGGCTGAACCTCGACACCGTGGCCCTGGCCGAACACCACGAAGTGGTCTGCGCCTTTATCAACGATGACCTCAGCGCTCCGGTGCTGGAGCAGTTGGCCAGCGGCGGCACCCGCCTGATCGCCCTGCGTTCCGCCGGCTACAACCATGTCGACCTGCCCGCCGCCAAGCGCCTGGGCCTGACCATCGTGCGGGTGCCGGCCTACTCGCCCCATGCGGTGGCCGAACATGCGGTCGCGTTGATCCTGGCCCTCAATCGCCGCCTGCACCGCGCCTACAACCGCACCCGCGACGGTGACTTCAGCCTGCACGGCCTGACCGGGTTCGACCTGGTGGGCAAGACCGTCGGCGTGGTCGGCACCGGGCAGATCGGCGCCACATTCGCCAAGATCATGGCCGGGTTCGGCTGCCGGCTGCTGGCGTACGATCCCTACCCCAATCCGCAGGTCGAGGCCCTTGGCGCCCGGTATGTGAGCCTGCCGCAGTTGCTGGGCGAATCGCAGATCATCAGCCTGCATTGCCCGCTGACGGCGGACAGCAAACACCTGATCAACGCCCAAAGCCTCGCCCATATGCAGCCCGGCGCGATGCTCATCAACACCGGGCGCGGCGGCCTGGTGGACACCCCGGCGCTGATCGACGCACTCAAGGATGGCCAGCTCGGCTATCTGGGGCTGGATGTGTATGAAGAAGAGGCCCAGCTGTTTTTCGAAGACCGCTCGGACCTGCCCCTGCAAGACGACGTATTGGCGCGCCTGCTGACCTTCCCCAATGTGATCATCACCGCGCACCAGGCCTTCCTGACCCGCGAGGCGCTGGGGGCGATTGCCGGCACCACCCTGGCCAACATCGCGGCGTGGGCTGGCGGGCAGGCGCAAAACCTCGTCGAAGGATGATCAGCGGTCACATAGCCGCGCCATGATGGGTAGCGGCGCATGATAGGATGCCGCGCCTATTTGGAGGATCCATGGCCGAACACGATTTCCGCTTCAGCTTGCTGAGCCCGCAACACACCCTGATCGAATGCCGCGCCCTGGTGCCGGGCCGTTATCAAGTCACCGGCAACGGTGGCTCGATCAAGAACGGCGACGTTCTGATCGTCACCCTGCGCGGCAGCAAAACCCTGTCGATGCGCCTGACCGTCGAAGGCGATGCGCGCTACTCCATCCGCCCGGCGGGCCAGTGGGTCGCCATGGCCCAGGGGCCGAAATTCGGCGAACTGGAGATTCACACCTGGAAGGTCAACTGCGACAGCTGCGACAACGTGCTGGAGTTTGAATTCGCGGTGGAAACCAAGCTGACCAAGGAGCCGCTGCAACCGGCCGCCACTGCACGGGTTACCGAGTTGGGCTGGGCCACCCTGGGTGACAAGCACCGCTGCCCGAAATGCCAGCAGGCCGCGCAATGAAAGCCTTGCTGATGCTGGCCGTGCTGGGTGCAGGCCTTGCGGGCTGCGCCAGCGACGAGGTCAAGCTCAAGCAGGATCACAGCTACGTGGTGGAATGGATCGGTGAGCGGCCGCTGATGGATTACGCCCACCTGACCGTGACCCTCGGCGCCGATGGCCGGGCCTATGGCAATGGTGGCTGCAACCATTGGTTTGCGCCCTACACCCTGGACGGCGACAAGCTGAGCTTCGGCAAGGTCGGCAGCACCCGCAAACTCTGCGCCGAAGCGCTGATGGAGCAGGAGCACCGCTTCTTCCAGGCCCTGCAGGGCGTGCAGCGCTGGGACATTTCGCCGATCGAACAGACCCGCTTCTGGCCGGCGGATGGCAAGCCGTTGCGGTTGTGGCTGGAAGAAGGCTGATCTGTAAGGCGCAGCAGGTCTAAATGTGGGAGCGGGCTTGCTCGCGAAAGCGGTGGATCAGTCGATGTATCCGGTGACTGCCACACCGCATTCGCGAGCAAGCCCGCTCCCACATTTTTTATCCGCGCAACGCCTTGAGCTTGGCCAACACCCCTTCCGCCGTCTGCTCACCCATCAGTTGCTCGCGCACCTTGCCCTTGTCATCAATGATGTAGGTCACCGGCAGGGCTTCACTGCGGGGAATGTCGAAGATCCCGTCCGGGTTCTGCGCCAGTACGGTGAACTTGATGCCCAGCTTCTCGCTGGCGCTCTTGAGCTCTTCACCCTGGACGTTGTCGAAATTCACCCCGAACACCCCCACCGACTGGCCCTTGAGCTGTTCGGCCAAGGCGTTGAGTTCCGGGATTTCGGTACGGCACGGGCCACACCATTCGGCCCAGTAGTTAACCACCAGCCATTGCTTGTCCAGGCGTTCGGCGGCCACTTTCTGACCATATTGGTCAACGCCATAATCATTGCCACAGCCGCTGAGCAGCAGTGTGCCGATGATTGCCAATGCGCCTAACAGTCGCCTCGTCATGGGGTAATCCTTCGTAAAAATGAACGTTGGCTGCGGCCTATCGCCTCTCATGGTTTAAGGACGCGGCGCAGCGCGGGTAGAATACCCGCCACCTTACGCAAGATGCGACCCGCACATGACCGATCTGACGCTTTATCACAACCCGCGCTGCTCGAAATCCCGCGGTGCGCTCGAACTGCTGGAAGCCCGTGGCCTCACACCGACGGTGGTGCGCTACCTGGAAACCCCGCTCGACGCCGCGCAATTGCAGGCCCTGCTGGGCAAGCTGAACATCAGCGCGCGGCAACTGCTGCGTACCGGCGAGGACGAATATAAAACCCTCAACCTGGCTGACACCAGCCTCAGCGAAGCACAGTTGATCGCTGCCATCGCCGCTCATCCGAAACTGATGGAGCGTCCGATCCTCGCCACCGCCGACAAGGCCGTGATCGGCCGCCCACCGGAGAACATCCTGGAGCTGGTTTCGTGAGTGCGCCGTATGTGCTGGTGTTGTATTACAGCCGCAACGGTTCAGTCAGCGAAATGGCCCGGCAGATTGCCCGGGGCATCGAGCAAGCCGGGCTTGAGGCGCGGCTGCGCACCGTGCCGGCCATCTCCAGTGAATGCGAGGCCGTGGCGCCGGACATTCCGGTCGACGGCCCGCTGTACTGCAGCCTCGATGACCTGAAGAACTGCGCAGGCCTGGCGCTGGGCAGCCCGACCCGTTTCGGCAACATGGCCGCGCCGCTCAAGTACTTTCTCGACGGCACCAGCAACCTGTGGCTGACCGGCGCCCTGGTCGGCAAGCCGGCGGGTGTGTTCACCTCCACCGCCAGCCTGCACGGCGGCCAGGAGACCACGCTGATGTCGATGCTGCTGCCGCTGCTGCACCACGGCATGCTGATCACCGGACTGCCCTACAGTGAACAGGCGCTGCTCGACACCAAGGGCGGCGGTACGCCTTATGGCGCCAGCCACCATTCCGGTGCCGACGGCAAGCGTGCGCTGGATCAACACGAGATCGCCCTGTGCCGCGCCCTCGGCCTGCGCCTGGCGAAGACCGCTGCGCTACTGGAGAACGGCCGTGGCCAGGAAGCCTAAGCTACTGCCGCCCCAGGCCTGGCTGGAGCCACGGGTCAAGGCGATGCGGGCGTTGAGCCTGCTGGCGTTCCTGGGATTGGTGGGGCTGCTGTGTGCCTACTACCTGGCGTTCGCCGATCTGCATGGCGCGCGGCCGTGGGTGATTCTGCTGATCGAGTTGGTGCCGCTGCTGTTGCTGGCGCCGGGGATGATCCTGGGCAGCGCGCGCGGGCATTCATGGATGTGCTTTGTGGTGAACCTGTATTTCATCAAGGGCGCGCTGGCGGCCTATGACCCGAATCGGCAGTGGTTTGGTGTGCTCGAGATGCTGGCGAGCCTGGCGGTGTTCTGCACGGCGTTGATGTATGTGCGGTACCGGCATCAGCTAAATCGGCGGTTGGCGGGGGAAGGATTGCCTGTCTGATGCTTTTGTAGTGCCTGACCTGCCGCTATCGCAGGCAAGCCAGCTCCCACAGAGGAATGCATTCCAAGTGTGGGAGCTGGCTTGCCTGCGATGGCATCAACCCGGTATCAATGATTCACGGTGTAAGCCAGCATCATCGACAACTGGCACATCGGCCGCCCGCTCTCGGCATGCCACTGGTTGAATGCGCCCTGCACCGTGGCCAGGTCCCGCAGGCTGGTGGGCACCTTGTCGACGATCTTCTGCGCATTCAGCGCCGCCACCACGTCATAGCTCGGCACGAACGTGTCCTTGCCCACCATCCGCAAAAAGCGCGGCGCCGACAGCCCGCCCAACTGGTGGCCGTGCTTGCTCAGGTACTTCCACAGGCCGACGATATCGGTCACCGGCCAGTCGGCAATAAACCCGCCGAAGCTGCCTTTTTCCTTCTCGATATCCAGAATCATCTGCGCATTGCGCGGCACGCTCTTGAGCTTGCCCAGGTGACGGATGATGCGCGTGTCCTGCATCAGCCGCTCCAGGTGCTCGGCGCCCATGAGCACGACTTTTTCCGGGTCAAACCCAAAGAACACCTGCTCGAAGGCCGGCCACTTGGCGTCCACCACGCTGTGCTTCAGGCCGGCGCGAAACACCCGCAGCGACAAGGTCGACAGGTAGCGGTCATCGCTGATCTTGCGCAGTTTCGCCGGGGTCAGGGGCACAGGCAGGTGGGCTTCCAGCTCGGCCGCCGAACCAAACCGGTTCAGACAATATTCGTGCAGCCACTTGTAATCGCGCATGCCCTCTCCTAAGGATTGAAATGAAAACGGCGCCCAGGAGCGCCGTCTGTCAGAGCGGTGAAAACACTCAGAGGTTCACTACGTTGACGAAGCGCGACGCCGCACTTTCGTCGATACGCAAGCTGGTGAAGTCGAACAGGTTACGGTCAGCCAACTGCGACGGCTGCACGTTCTGCAAGCTGCGGAAGATGCTGTCGACGCGGCCCGGGGTCTTGCGGTCCCAATCCTGGAGCATGTCCTTGACCACCTGGCGCTGCAGGTTTTCCTGGGAGCCGCAGAGGTTGCACGGGATGATCGGGAATTGCTTGAGGTCGGAGTAGGCCTGGATGTCCTTCTCATGGCAGTACGCCAGTGGGCGGATCACCACGTTGCGCCCGTCATCGGCCCGCAGCTTGGGCGGCATGGCCTTGAGGCTGCCGTTGAAGAACATGTTGAGGAAGAAGGTTTCGACGATGTCATCGCGGTGATGACCGAGGGCCATCTTGGTCGCGCCGATTTCGTCGGCAAACGTATAGAGCGTGCCACGGCGCAGGCGCGAGCACAGCGAGCAGGTGGTCTTGCCTTCCGGGACCAGCTCCTTGACCACCGAATAGGTGTCTTTCTCGACGATGTGGTACTCGATCCCCAATTCCTTGAGGTAGGCCGGCAGTACATGCTCGGGAAAACCCGGCTGCTTCTGGTCCATGTTCACGGCAACGATGTCGAACTTGATCGGCGCGACCTTTTGCAGGTGCATCAGCACGTCGAGCATGGTGTAGCTGTCCTTGCCGCCGGACAGGCAGACCATGACCTTGTCGCCCTCTTCGATCATATTGAAATCGGCGACTGCCTCGCCGGCCAGGCGACGCAGGCGTTTTTGCAGTTTGTTCTGGTTGACCGTAAGAGTGCCCATGGCGCTTGGATCCGCGAAAGGTGTGTGACGAAAAGCCGGGTATTTTACCGGGATGGACGACCGAGTTCCAATGTGGGAGCGGGCTTGCTCGCGAACGCGAAGTGTCATTCGCCAGGTATTTAGCTGACCCACCGCATTCGCGAGCAAGCCCGCTCCCACAGTTGACCGCATTCCAATCAACAGACCCCGCCGCGATTAAGCCCAATGTTTACAGCGCAATTTGCTCTAAAGCCCCACACTTTTTCCGGTCATCACTTCCTATACTGCGACATAAGGTCGCACATATATCCAGACCTTTCAGGCCAATTGGCCCGTGGGCGCTCCGCTGGGGGGCGATGGTAATAACGACAGGAGTGACTGGCATGATCCATCACGTCGTGGGACTTTTCACCCACCCCGATCAGGAATGGCGGGAAATTCGTGGCGATAAAGAAGAAAGCATCGGCCACATGTACCTCACCCACACGCTGATTCTCGCGGCCATCCCCGCTGTCTCAGCCTTTATCGGTACCACTCAGGTGGGTTGGGTCATCGGCAGCCGCGCCCCGGTGATGCTGACGGTGGAAAGCGCGTTGTGGATGACCCTCATGTCCTACGCGGCGATGCTCGGCGGCGTGGCGGTGATGGGCGCGTTCATTCACTGGATGGCCCGCACCTATGACGCCAACCCCAGCATGGCGCGCTGCGTGGCGTTTGCCACCTACACCGCGACACCGCTGTTTATCGGCGGGCTGGCGGCGCTGTACCCGCATATGTGGCTGGGCATGGTGGTGGGCACGGCGGCCATTTGCTACACGGTGTATCTGCTGTACGTGGGGCTGCCGACCTTCATGAACATCCACCCGGACGAGGGCTTCCTGTTTTCCAGCTCGGTACTGGCGGTAGGCCTGGTGGTGCTGGTGGCGATCATGGCCTTTACCGTGATCGTCTGGGGGCTGGGCGTAGGCCCGATCTACACCAACTGACGCGGTTTACCCGCAGGAAAAGCCACCGCAAGGTGGCTTTGTGCGTTATGCATGACCATTCGGCGCCTGACAGATTCGGATACACCCTTGTTTGCGGCATACTGGACATCTCTGGAGATATGTACAGCATGCCCGAGCAACTCAATACCCGCGTCGAAGATTGTTTCCTGCAAGCCGAATCCTTTTTCAAACGAAGCTTCAAACGCCCCCAGGTCAGCCTCAAGCTGCGGGGCCAGAAGGCCGGTGTCGCGCATTTGCACGAGAACCTGCTGCGCTTCAACCCGCAGCTCTACCGTGAAAACAGCCAACACTTCCTTAAACAGACAGTCGCCCATGAAGTGGCCCACCTGATTGCCCACCAATTGTTCGGCGAGCGCATCCAGCCCCATGGCGAGGAATGGCAGTTGATCATGCGTGGGGTTTACGAACTGCCGCCGGACCGCTGCCACACCTATGAAATCCAGCGGCGGCGCGTCACGCGGTATATCTACCGCTGTCCGTGTGCCGACAGTGACTTCCCGTTTTCGCCCCAGCGTCACGGGTTGGTGGGCCAGGGGCGGCGGTATTTGTGCCGCAGGTGCCGGCAGACTTTGGTGTTTACCGGGGAAACCCGCGTCGAGTGAGGTTTGTGGTGGATTTAAGGGCCCCTTCGCGAGCAAGCCCGCTCCCACATTTGATCGCATTCCAACGATGGAACTCGGTTGAATGTGGGAGCGGGCTTGCTCGCGAAGGGGTCGGCCCAGGCGCTACTGAACTACCTTGGCACGCCGCAAATCGTCTATCTGCTGAGCACTGAATCCCAACTCCGCCAACACCTCATCGCTGTGAGCGCCCACCGCCGCGCCTATGTGCCTGGCCGCCGGCAAGCCCTCGGAAAACTTCAGCGGGCAGGCCATTTGCGCTTGGCTGGAACCATCGCCCCGCGGCACCTGGCTGACCAGCTCCCGGGCTTTCAACTGCGGGTGTTCAACGGCCTCGCTCAGATTCAGCACCGGCTCGACACACGCATCAATCCCGGCAAACAGCTCACACAGCTCATCAAAGCTGCGTTTCTCGAACTCGACCTGCAGC
This sequence comes from Pseudomonas sp. P7758, assembly GCF_013386485.1. Classification (NCBI taxonomy): domain Bacteria; kingdom Pseudomonadati; phylum Pseudomonadota; class Gammaproteobacteria; order Pseudomonadales; family Pseudomonadaceae; genus Pseudomonas; species Pseudomonas sp. P7758. Next base: position 82,607 of record NZ_JACARS010000069.1, read on the forward strand.
GCCAGCTTGAGGGCTTTCTGCTGCTCGGGTTTGGGCGATAGGCCCATTGCCGCCAATTCAGGGCGGCCAAGCGCCGTACACAGCTGCTGCATAAACGCCGGCTCCAGACTGCCCACCGACAACCAGCGTCCTTCCCGCGATCGGTAATAGTCATAGAAACTGCCGCCATTGAGCACTTGGTTCTCCCACGCCGGCTCCACGCCGCACGCCAGGTAACCGGCGCCGGCCATGGCATTCAGGCTGAAGGCGCAGTCGGTCATGCTCACGTCCAGGTATTGCCCCACCCCACTGTGCTGCCGGGCAATCACCGCCGCCAGCAAACCGATCACCGCGTGCAACGAGCCGCCCCCCACATCCGCCAACTGCACACCCAAGGGCAACGGCCCGCTGTCCTGGCGCCCGGTGTAGCTGGCAATGCCTGCCAGGGCCAGATAATTGATGTCATGGCCGGCGCGATCCTTGTAGGGGCCGGTCTGGCCGTAGCCGGTGATGGAGACGTAGATCAGCTTTGGGTTGATCGCCTTCAACGCCTCGTAACCCAGGCCCAGGCGCTCCATGACCCCGGGGCGGAACTGCTCGAGGACGATGTCGTAGTCCGCCACCAGTTGCCGCACGATCGCCACCGCCTCGGCCTGCTTGAGGTCCAGGGCCAGGCTGCGTTTGTTGCGGTTCAGATAGGCATGGCTGGCCGACACGCCCTGGTCATGGGGCGGCAGTACTCGCAGCAGGTCCATGCGTGTGGGGGATTCGATGCGCAACACCTCGGCGCCCATGTCGGCCAGCAGCAACGAGGCGAACGGCCCCGGCAGCAAGGTGGAGAAATCCAGTACTTTGAGGGACGCCAAGGGACCTGACATGCGGACTCCGATTCCGATTCGATTGGCCACAGAGTAGGCAAACCCGGCGGCCGGCGGCAATCACATAAACCATCATCCGAAGTGACTGATGCTTCCCGAAGGCATAAAAAAACCCATCCGAAGATGGGTTTTTCACAAACGCTGCAGCCTTACTTGACGGCGGTTGGAGCCGGGCCTTCGGCCACGCCCAGGTCGTCTTCTTCACGGGTGTCGGAGATACCGCGACCACCGGAAGCCAGTTCGACTTTCAGCTTGTCTTCGTCCAGTTCCTTGACCCACTTGGCCACAACTAGGGTTGCAACAGCGTTGCCAACCAGGTTGGTCAGTGCGCGGGCTTCGGACATGAAGCGGTCGATACCCAGGATCAGCGCCAGGCCGGCAACCGGCAGGTGGCCAACAGCCGACAGGGTAGCGGCCAGTACGATGAAGCCACTACCGGTCACGCCAGCAGCGCCCTTGGACGACAGCAGCAGTACCAGCAACAGGGTGATCTGGTGGGTGATGTCCATGTGGGTGTCAGTCGCCTGGGCGATGAACACGGCAGCCATGGTCAGGTAGATCGAAGTACCGTCCAGGTTGAAGGAGTAGCCAGTCGGGATAACCAGGCCGACTACCGACTTCTTGGCGCCCAGGCGTTCCATCTTGATCAGCATGCGTGGCAGTGCGGATTCGGACGAGGAAGTACCCAGTACGATCAGCAGTTCTTCACGGATGTAGCGGATCAGTTTCAGGACGCTGAAGCCGTGTGCGCGGCAGATGGCGCCCAATACCAGCACCACGAACAGGATGCAGGTGATGTAGAAGCAGATCATCAGCTGACCGAGCTGCACCAGCGAACCTACGCCGTAGGCACCGATGGTGAACGCCATGGCGCCCAGGGCACCGAGTGGCGCGAGCTTCATGATCATGTTGATGATGTTGAACATCACGTGGGCGAAACGATCGATGAAGTCCAGCACCGGCTTGCCGTAGGCACCCAGGCGGTGCAGGGCGAAACCGAAGATCACCGAGAACATCAGCACTTGCAGGATGTCACCGGTAGCGAACGCGCCAACGATAGTGTTCGGGATCACGTTCAGCAGGAAGCCAACGATGCTCTGGTCGGCACCGGCAGTCACGTAGGCCGCGACTTTGGAGGCGTCCAGGGTAGCCACGTCGATATGCATGCCGGCGCCCGGTTGCACGACGTTGACCACGACCAGGCCGATCAGCAGGGCGATGGTGGAGACGATTTCGAAGTACAGCAGCGCGTAGCCGCCGGTCTTGCCGACCGATTTCATGCTTTGCATGCCAGCGATGCCGCTGACAACGGTGCAGAAGATGATCGGGGCGATGACCATTTTGATCAGCTTGATAAAGCCGTCACCCAGTGGCTTGAGGGCCACGCCGGTCTGCGGGTAGAAGTGACCGAGCAAAATACCGATAACGATTGCAACGATCACCTGGAAATACAGGGATTTGTACAGTGGCTGACGAGTCGTCATTGCAAAGTTCCTCAATCGTCCCGTGTGGCAAATATCCGCCATTGCCCACGACACTTGAATTGCGAACCCTCCTGCACTGGAGGGATTTGTTGTTTGAGAGCCTGCTCGAGGCGGTCTCCCTGCGCTCTGTATCGCAAGCGTCGTGCCACTTCTGCTGAAACTCCCTGAAGGCCTTTAGACATCAGCGCTCGGGCGATTTCCAGCTTAAGGTTATGCCTACAGACAGTGGCGGATTTCCGCCTGCTCGCCTGATCTCGTCCTACAATTTGGCGGATATCCGCCTTGTTGCACCCGCCCGGGGTGGCTAACATCCGCCACTCAATGGACGAGGCCCCTCATGCGTGAACGAACCATCGCCAGTCACTACGCCCGAGCCGCTCTCGGCGGTGCTCGCCGGGCCGGCTACGATTATTCGGGCCTGCTGCAGCAGGTCGGCATCACTGCGGAACTGCTGAGCGAGCCCCGCGCCCGCATCGCCCCCGAGCAATTCACCCAGTTGTTGCAAATGCTGTGGCTGGCGCTGGATGACGAATACCTGGGCTTCGCCGAAGGCCCGAGCAAGCGCGGCACCTTCGCCATGATGTGCCACGCGCTGATTCACTGCCGCACCCTGGAGAAGGCTCTGGAACGCGGCTTATTATTTTATAGCCTATTCCCGCAGGGTCCGCGCTGGCGTCTGACACGTGAAGGGGAAATGGCCCGCCTGAGCCTGGACGATTCGCAACTCTGGGACCCGGATCACTTCCTCAGCGAATGCCTGCTGGTGATCTGGCATCGACTCGGCAGTTGGCTGATTGGCCAGCGCATCCGCCTGCACCAAGCCACCTTCAGCTACCCGACGCCGCCCCATGCCGGTGAGTACGACTTGCTGTTCCCCTGCCCGCAGGTATTCGCGGCACCCACCAGCAGCCTGGTGTTCCCCAGCCGCTACCTGAGCCTGCCGTTGTTGCAGGACGAGCGCACCCTCAAGCATTTCCTCGAACGCTCCCCGGCCGACCTGCTGTCGCGGCCGGATGAAGGCGACAGCCTGAGCAGCCAGTTGCGGCGCCTATTGAGCCGCGACCGCACGCCCTGGCCTGACCTCGAAGCCGTCGCCCAGCACCTGCATATCAGCCCGCAGACCCTGCGTCGGCATTTGCGGGAGGAAGGCACCAGCTTTCAGGCGCTCAAGGATGAGTTGCGCCGGGACATTGCGATCTATCATTTGGGGCGGGCGGATTTGTCGTTGCAGGAAATCGCCGAGCAGCTGGGGTTTTCCGAACCGTCGGCGTTTCATCGGGCGTTCAAGAAGTGGACCGGGTTGACGCCGGGGGCCTATAGAGCACAAGAGAGTTAGATAAGCGTTGCCAGTACCCGCCTCATCGCGGGCAAGCCCGGCTCCCACAGTTTGATTTGTGAACACAGTCACAATGTGGGAGCTGGCTTGCCTGCGATGAGGCCGGTGCAGCCATAAAGATCACACGGCCGGGAAGTGGATCTTGAACGCAGCCCCACCCAGCGGTGAATCCCCAAGGGTCAGCCGGGCGCCATAGCTTTCAATGATGTCCTTGACCACCGCCAGGCCAATCCCCTGCCCCGGATGCTGGCGGTCGAGCCGCTCGCCCCGCTGCAGGATGCGCGCACGCTGGTCCGGCGGCACGCCGGGGCCATCGTCTTCGATGCACAACTCGGTGCCCTCCAGGCTTTCCTGCAAGGTGATGCGCACTTCGCTCAGGCACAGGCGATAGGCGTTCTCCAGCAGGTTGCCGAGCAGTTCCAGCAAGGCGCCCTTCTCGATCGGCACGTCGCATTCGTCCGGCAGTTCAAAGGCGACCTTCACGCCCTTATCGCGATAAACCTTGTCCAGCGTGTCGCACAGGCTTTGCAGCACCGGCTCCAGCCGTACCTGGTGGCGCACCAGGCCGCTTTTACGCAGGCTGGCGCGCTGCAATTGGTAGCTGATCTGCTGGCTCATGCGTTCGATCTGCGATTGCAGTACCCAGGCCTGGTCCCGATCTTCGGGGCGCTGGGCCATGTCTTCACTCACGCCTTGCAACACCGCCAACGGGGTTTTCAGGCTGTGGGCCAGGTCATCCAGGGAATCGCGGTAACGGGTGCGTTGCTCCCGCTCGCTGTGGAGCAACCGGTTCAGGGAGCCGGTCAGGCGCAGCAGCTCGCGCGGGTGTTGCTCGCTGAGGCTTTCCCGGGTACCGCCTTCGATTTCATCCAGTTCCTGGCTCAGCCGGCGCAGCGCCTGCAGGCCCCAGGTCAGGCCCAGCCACAACAGGGTCAGCAGCACCAGCAAGGCGGCGCCGAAGCCCAGGTAGAGGTTTTCCCGCAGGCCTTCGAGGGTCAGTTGGTATTCACGCACCGGTTGCAGGGCGACGATACTGAACGCCGCGCTCTTGCCGCCCAGCAGCTTGACCTCGACGTCATAGACAAAAAATTCCTGGCCGTTGGCCTCGCGGATCCGCGCAAATTCGTTACCGCGCCCGTCATAGCGCGGCTTGTAGTTGATGTTTTCTTCCTGGGTGGCGCGCGACCGCCAGACCAGATGGCCTTCGCGGTCATAGATGTAGCCCAGCAGGCGGCTGTCGGTGAGGTTGAAACGCTCGTCCGGCAACTGCGCGGGCATCAGCAGGCGATTGTTTTCAACCCGGGCAGCCGAAATCAGCGTCGTGACATCCGACGCCAGGCGCTGCTCGATGGAGTCCTGCAGGGCCAGGCTGAAGGCGCCCTGCATGGCCGGCAACAAGGCCAGCATAAACAGCACGGCCAGGATGGTGGCCGCGAGCATCAAACGTACACGTAGCGAGCGAATCAACGGCAGCGCTCATTGAACAGGTAGCCCAGGCCACGCACGGTGTCGATCGGTTTGAAACCCGCCGGGCCTTCCAGCTTGCGGCGCAGGCGGCCCACCAGCACTTCGATCACGTTCGGATCACGCTCGTCGTCATCGGGGTAGAGCTGTTCCATCAGGCGGTCCTTGGCGACCACTTGCTGGTGATGCCGCATCAGGTATTCGAGGATGCGGTATTCGTAGGCGGTCAGCGCCAGTGGCTGTTCGTCGAGGGACGCCTGCTTGCGATTGAGGTCCAGCAGCAACGGCCCGGCGACGATGGTGGATTGGGTGAAACCGCTGGAGCGGCGCAACAGTGCGTTCATCCGCGCTTCCAGCTCTTCGAACTGGAACGGCTTGACCACGTAGTCGTCGGCACCCGCTGCCAGGCCTTCGACCTTGTCCTGCCAGTTGCCACGGGCGGTCAGGATCAGGATCGGGAAGGTCTTGGCCTGGGCGCGCAATTGGCGGATCAGGTCCAGGCCGCCCATGCCGGGCAGGCCCAAATCGATGATCGCCAGGTCGTGGTTGAATTGCCCGGTCTGGTACAGCGCCTCTTCGGCATTGGCGACGGCCTCGACCACGTGACCGCTGTCGGTAAGGCGGGTCAACAGGTGATGGCGCAGCAACGCCTCATCTTCGACAACCAGCAATTTCATAAAGCTCTCCAAGGCAAATCAACTTTCCAACTGGGGTATATCATAGCGGCCCTGCAGGTCTTGCTGGCGCAATTTACTGCCGTTGAAGTGACCTGACAGGTTTTCGTTGCCCACGCGATAGTCTGACTGCGGGGTGTGCTGGCCCAGGGACTGGCCCCATGGAGCCGCCTGTTCACCGGCATCTTCGAAGCTCACCCGCTGGAGAAGGCTGTAGGGCTTTTTGCTCTTCTCCTTGGAGAAACCCGCGAAACTCGAATCAGAGGCCTGGACGCCAGCGGTGGCGCTGAGCATAGTTAAGGCCAACATCAGCTTCTTGATCGCAGTCATGGTGCTACCTCATACGCTTGGGCTTTGGGTACGGGGCCAGACTACGCAGACGCCCCTGAACTCCCCCTGAACACTCTCTGAACCTGGGCTGAACCGAGGCCGGCTACTGTGTAAAGAGTTATTTACGTATCCCCGGCCGCAGGCTATCCAGCGGCCCTGCAACTCGGCAAAATACCCGGCATGAATTCCCTACCCGCCTGCTGCACCCCACTTGACGCCCATTGGCCGTTGCCCGATGCCTTGCCCGGCACGGTCTTGCTGAGCACCCGTTTTGACCCGGCCCTGCTGGCCATCGGCGATTTCCAGCGCAGCGCCGTGCCGCCACCCGCGAGCATCCAGCGTTCGGTGGCCAAGCGGCAGGCGGAGTTCCTGGCCGGTCGCCTGTGCGCCCGCGCGGCCCTGCAACAGCTGGACGGGCTGGATTGCGTGCCGGCGATCGGCGACGACCGCGCGCCGGTCTGGCCCGCGCACATCAGTGGTTCGATCACCCACAGCACCGGCCATGCAGCGGCCATCGTCGCCCACAAGTCACAGTGGCGCGGGCTGGGGATGGACCTGGAGAACCTGCTGCCCCTGGAGCGGGCGGAACGCCTGGCCGGGGAAATTCTCACTCCGGATGAAATGCTGCGCATGGCCGCCGGGCCGCGGGAGCAGGTTGCGCAACTGGTGACGCTGACGTTTTCGGCGAAAGAGAGCCTGTTCAAGGCGCTCTACCCGATCGTGCAGAAGCGCTTTTATTTTGAGCATGCCGAGTTGCTGGAGTGGTCGGATACCGGCCATGCGCGGCTGCGGTTGCTGACGGACCTGTCCGCAGAGTGGTGCCATGGCAAGGAGCTGGAGGCGCAGTTTGCGGTGGATGGCGGGCAGTTGTTGAGCCTGGTGGCCGTCCAGGCCTAGACCTTCTCCTGATCCCGTGGCCAACTCAGGCTGAAACACGCGCCACCCAGATTGTTGCTCTTGCTGATCAACGCCCGGCCGCCGTGCCAATAGATGATCCGCCGCACAATGGATAACCCCAGGCCGTGCCCACCCGACGCGCGGGTCCGGCTGTCATCCAGGCGAAGGAACGGCGTGAAAATCCGCTCCCAGGCACTTTCCGGTACGCCCGGCCCGTCGTCTTCCACGTCGATGCGGCAACGCACCTGGCCCACCTGGTAACTGATCAGCACCTGCCCCTGGGCGTGGCGCATGGCGTTGCTCACCAGGTTTTGCAGGGCACGGTGCAGGTAGCGCGGCTCGGCCTCCACCCATGCATCATCCCAATGCGCCGAGGACAGGCAGATGCCCCGCGCCACGTTGATTTCCGGGCGCAGCGGTGACAGTTCATCAATCACCTGATCCAGCAACGCATTGAGGTCGACCCGCTGGAAATTCAGTGCCGGCGCCCCCTGTTCCAGCCGCGCGTAGGTGAGCATTTCGTCCACCAGGCCATCGAGGTCCTGGATGTCGCTGTCCATGCCCTCCATATACTTGCGCCGCGCTTCAGGCGTGGCCGCGTCGCCGATCATCTCCAGGCCGAACCGCAGGCGCGCCACCGGGGTGCGCAGTTCGTGGGACACCGCCCGCACCAGTTCGCGCTGAATTGCCAACAGGCGTTGCAGGTGCTCGGCCATGCCATTGAACGCTGCCGCCAGGCGCCCCACCGAATCGGCGCCGCGGGCCGGCACCCGCACTTCCAGGCTGCCTTTGGCGATGCGCGTGGCGGCGGCTTCCAGGCCACTCAAGCGCCGCTCCAGCTGGCGCACCAATAAATAGACGATCAAGCCGATCAAGGTCAGGCTGATCAGCGCAATCAGGATCAGCCATTGCGCCGGGTACGGATTCATCTGATACAGCGGGCCGATTTCCAGGACCCACGGCGTGCCGACCATGCCGGCAAATACCCGGATCGAATCCCCACCCTTGCCCAGGGCCATCACGGTATCGCCTTCGGACACGCGGCGGCGCTGGTCTTCGTCCATATCAGCCTGATTGAGCATCACCAGGTGCATCTCGAAACCAAAGCCCTTGGCTTCCTTCAGGTCTGCGAGTTTCTGCGGTTGCTCCGCCACCGGGAAACGCACCAGCTCATCGGCCAGCAGGTAAATCGTCGCGCGGGCCAGTTGTTCGCTGATTTGCTGCACTTCACCGGTCAGCAACAGTTGCTCCTGGTCACTGACCAAGCGCAGCACCCTGGCCGCGTGAGGCCCGGTTTGCTCCACCAACACCTGGCCGCGTTGCAGACGGGTACGCTGGGTCAGGTCCAGGTGCGCCTCCGCCACGGTCTGCAATTGCAGCGGGATACCCAGCAAGCGCTCCCACACTGCCAGGGCGCGGCGGCGCTCGATGGCACTCATGGGTTGCAGGTTGTCGCCCATCAGCGCGAAGGTGCCGTGGGCCAGGCGCTCGCGGTACTGGCCGCTGCGCACTTCATTGAGCAGGTGCAAGGCCAGTACGCCAAGCAACGCCACCAGAATCAGCGCCGCGCACATGCCGCCGTAGATGCGCAGGAAGATTGAGTTCACGGCGTCAGGTCAGCCGCGGCTTCGGGGACGAACAGGTAGCCTTTGCTGCGAATGGTCTTGATCAGGCGTGGGTGGATCGGGTCGTCGCCGATTTTCGGACGGATGCGCGAGATGCGCACGTCGATGGAGCGGTCCTGGCCGTCATAGCCAATGCCGCGCAAGGCGGTGAAGATTTCTTCCCGGGACAGGATCCGCCCGGCATTCGCCACCAGCAACCACAGCAGGTCGAATTCGGCGCTGGTCAGTTCGATGCCGCCTTCGTGCAGCCAGGCTTCACGCAGGGCGTTGTCCACCACCAGCGGGCCGAATTGCAGGCGCCGCTGTTTTTCGGGGAGTGCCGGCTCGACGCTTTCGCTGCGCCGCAGCAGGGCCTGGATGCGTGCCAGCAACAGGCGTGGACGCACGGGTTTGCACACGTAATCGTCGGCGCCCATGTCCAGGCCCAGCACCTGGTCCATGTCGTCGGTGCGCGCGGTGAGCATCAGGATCACCCCGTCGTAGCGCTCGCGCACCTTGCGGCAAATGCTCAGGCCGTCTTCACCGGGCAACATCAGGTCGAGGATCACCAGGTCCGGCTGCTCGGCGATGATCCGCGCCGCCGCGAGGGCGCCATTGCCTTCCACCGACACCCGCAAGCCGTTGCTCTCCAGGTAGTCACGGGTCAACTCGGCCAGTCGCTCGTCGTCCTCGACAATCAATACCTGCCAGGCTTCTTGCTCCATGCGTTACCTCGGTTCTAATTATTGTAGGGGCGGGTTTGCCCGAGAAAACTCGAGGGCGCCGCGCTTATTCAGGTTTCCAGCGTCATCGTTGACGTCCTTCGCGGGCAAGCCCGCTCCTACAGTTGTCATGTAGGCGAGGCATAAACTGTATGGATAACCGCCGATTGTAGCAACGGGCCGGCCCTCTGCCACAAGCGCGCAAATGCGTTCGGACATCGTGTTTTTTTGTGATAGGGTTCGCGCCCGCAAAAATCCAACCGGTTGTTTTTACCTCGGAATATTCGGTGACAAACGGCGCAATGCAGCAGTACTGCGGCCTACACGGCCATTCCACGTTTCATACACATTTTACCCACAGCGTTATCCACAGGTAGTCCGTTGCTAAGCCCCCCAAAACGCATTATCTTGTAGGTCGTCGCCAAAAAAACCCTACATGTAGGGTTTTCAGCGAAAAGACCAAACACAAATCAGACAAGAAACTCAAGCTCTTTCTTGCTCCTGTTTGGTGAACTTAAGCCTTTTTCAGAAGACCAAACCGCGCACGCGGATGGCAGCCGTTTTCTGCCCCGATCAGGCGAAAACGGTACGGGTGTTGCAGTACGAAACTGTCACCCACCAGGAATACGGTAAAGAGCCCCAAGGCTTGTAACCGAAGACTTCGGCATGGAAGCGGCGCGAACAGCTCCCTTCCTCCTGTCCCGAAGTTGTTATGCCAGGCCCCTGGCCTGTTGTAAGTGCTTCAGGACGGAACGGTGGGCACCGTGATGGTGCCCAAATAAATATAGAATGTGGAGACAACCCCCCATGCAAACCGACACAACTCGCGAGAACCCGCAGGGCTCCGTGCCGCAGGCCGCTGATTCGAACCTGGATCTGTCCGCCACCGCGCCCGGCCAATTGCGCGTGATCAAGCGTAACGGCACTGTCGTTCCTTACACCGATGACAAAATCACCGTCGCGATCACCAAAGCGTTTCTTGCAGTTGAAGGCGGCACCGCTGCTGCCTCGTCGCGCATCCACGACACCGTTGCCCGCCTGACCGAACAGGTCACCGCAACCTTCAAGCGTCGCATGCCATCGGGCGGCACCATTCACATCGAAGAAATCCAGGACCAGGTCGAACTGGCCCTGATGCGTGCCGGCGAGCAGAAAGTCGCCCGCGACTACGTGATCTACCGTGACTCCCGCGCCAAGGAACGTGCCGTACGTTCCCCGGCCGAAGAAGCTGCCGTACAAGCTCACCCGTCGATCCGCATCACCCTGGCCGACGGTACGTTTGCACCGCTGGACCTGGGCCGCCTGAACACCATCATCACCGAGGCCTGCGAAGGCCTGGAAGAAGTCGATGGCGACCTGATCCAGCGCGAAACCCTGAAGAACCTGTACGACGGCGTGGCCCTGACCGACGTCAACACCGCACTGGTGATGACCGCCCGTACCCTGGTCGAGCGTGAGCCGAACTACTCGTTCGTCACCGCGCGCCTGCTGATGGACACCCTGCGTGCCGAAGGCCTGGGCTTCCTGAAAGTCGCCGACAGCGCCACCCACCACGAGATGGCCGACCTGTACGCCAAGGCCCTGCCGGCCTACATCGCCAAGGGTATCGAATTCGAATTGCTGAACCCGATTCTGGCCACCTTCGACCTGGAAAAACTCGGCAAGGCGATCAACCACGAGCGCGACCAGCAGTTCACTTACCTGGGCCTGCAAACCCTGTACGACCGTTACTTCATCCACAAGGACGGGATCCGCTTCGAACTGCCGCAAGTGTTCTTCATGCGCGTGGCAATGGGCCTGGCGATCGAAGAGAAGCAGAAAGAAGACCGTGCCATCGAGTTCTACAACCTGTTGTCGTCCTTCGACTACATGTCGTCGACCCCGACCCTGTTCAACGCCGGTACCCTGCGTCCACAGCTGTCCAGCTGCTACCTGACCACCGTGCCGGATGACCTGTCGGGCATCTACCACGCGATCCACGACAACGCCATGCTGTCCAAATTCGCCGGCGGCCTGGGTAACGACTGGACCCCGGTGCGTGCACTGGGTTCGTACATCAAGGGCACCAACGGCAAGTCCCAGGGCGTTGTACCGTTCCTCAAAGTAGTGAACGACACCGCCGTAGCCGTGAACCAGGGTGGCAAGCGCAAGGGCGCTGTATGTGCCTACCTGGAAACCTGGCACATGGACATCGAAGAGTTCATCGAGCTGCGCAAGAACACCGGTGATGACCGTCGTCGTACCCACGACATGAACACCGCCAACTGGATCCCTGACCTGTTCATGAAGCGCGTCTTCGATGACGGCAAGTGGACCCTGTTCTCGCCATCCGAAGTACCGGACCTGCACGACCTGACCGGCAAGGCTTTCGAAGAGCGCTACGAGTACTACGAAGCCCTCACCGAATACCCGGGCAAGGTCAAGCTGTTCAAGACCATCCAGGCCAAAGACCTGTGGCGCAAAATGCTCTCCATGCTGTTTGAAACCGGCCACCCATGGCTGACCTTCAAAGACCCGTGCAACCTGCGCAGCCCGCAGCAGCACGTGGGCGTGGTCCACAGCTCGAACCTGTGCACCGAGATCACCTTGAACACCAACAAGGACGAGATCGCCGTTTGCAACCTGGGCTCGATCAACCTGCCGAACCACATCGTCAACGGCAAGCTGGACACCGCCAAGCTGGAACGCACCGTGAACACCGCCGTTCGCATGCTCGATAACGTTATCGACATCAACTACTACTCGGTACCCCAGGCGCAGAACTCCAACTTCAAGCACCGTCCGGTCGGCCTGGGCATCATGGGCTTCCAGGACGCGCTGTACCTGCAGCACATTCCTTACGGTTCGGACGCTGCAGTCGAGTTCGCCGACAAGTCCATGGAAGCGGTCAGCTACTACGCGATCCAGGCTTCCTGCGACCTGGCCGACGAGCGTGGCGCCTACGAGACGTTCCAGGGTTCGCTGTGGTCCAAAGGCATCCTGCCGCTGGATTCGCAACAGATCCTGATCGAGCAACGTGGCCAGAAGTACATCGACGTTGACCTGAACGAATCCCTGGACTGGGCGCCGGTACGTGCCCGTGTGCAGAAAGGCATTCGTAACTCCAACATCATGGCCATCGCACCGACCGCCACCATCGCCAACATCACAGGCGTGTCGCAGTCGATCGAACCGACCTACCAGAACCTGTATGTGAAATCGAACCTGTCGGGCGAATTCACCGTGATCAACCCGTACCTGGTTCGCGACCTGAAAGCCCGCGGCCTGTGGGACTCGGTCATGATCAACGACCTGAAGTACTACGACGGTTCGGTGCAGCAGATCGAGCGCATCCCGCAAGAACTCAAAGAGCTCTACGCGACTGCCTTCGAAGTGGACACCAAGTGGATCGTCGACGCCGCCAGCCGTCGCCAGAAGTGGATCGACCAGGCTCAGTCGCTGAACCTGTACATCGCCGGCGCGTCGGGCAAGAAACTCGACGTGACCTACCGCATGGCCTGGTACCGTGGCCTGAAAACCACTTACTACCTCCGTGCCCTGGCTGCCACCAGCACCGAGAAGTCGACCATCAACACCGGCAAGCTGAACGCTGTTTCCAGCGGCGGCAACCACGGTGATGATTCGGTTCTCGCCGCACCTGCCGGCCCGGCGCCAGTGCCTAAAGCCTGCGCGATCGACGAGCCGGATTGCGAAGCTTGCCAATAAGCTGAGCACACCCTGGGTCTAACCACCCAAGGTTGAAAAACCCCCGATAGGCCTACGGCGTATCGGGGGTTTTCTTTTGCCTGGAACAACACCGTCGCGATTCGCGCACGTATTTCACCTCCTTGAAAACATCGGTGGGCTTCTGGCCGACGTGCATCATGGCGGCTTTTATCGCTGAAACAGTGATGCAGTTGCCGTCGGAGCCCTGACTGAATCCGCTCCAGATATCGCCCGGCTGGCCTTGTACCGTTCCGACAGCCGTGTATCCGCCTGTGACGCCCCCACCTATAGGCGTTATCTGAACATCCAAAAAAAAGCCCCTCACGCGAGGGGCTTTTCGGTAAAGCGAGTTAAAGCGACAACATCAGGTCATCTGAATGATGGTCTGCATGATGGTGCTTTGGGTGGAGATGGTCTTGGCGTTCGCCTGATAGTTGCTCTGGGCCTTGATCAGGTCCACCAGCTCGTTGGTCAGGTTGACGTTGGAGTTCTCCAGGGAGTTGGCCACGATCGAACCCAGGGTACCGACTTGCGGGGTATCAAAACCCGGCTGGCCCGACGCGAAGGTTTCTTTCCAGGTGGTGCCGCCGGCTGGCTGCAGGCCCTGCTCGTTGTTGAAGCTGGCCAGGGAGATCTGGCCGATGGCCTTGCTCTGCTGGTTGCTGAACGTGGCGAACAGTACACCGCTGCCGTCGATTTTCAGCCCGGTGATTTGCCCGGTGGCGTAGCCATCGGTGGTCGGCGGGTTGCGGTAGGTGGCGGAGTTGTACTGGGTGATGTTCCCCATGTTGACGGCCACGCCGTCTGCGTTGGCGGCCGCACCGTTAGGCGTCCAGACACCATTGACCAGGCCGCCCGGCTTCCAGTCGGAAATGGTCAGGGTGGTATTGGAAGCGGTGGCTGGCGGGGTAACGATCCCGGTCAGCTTGCCGGAGGTGTCAAACGACAGCGTCGAGGCGACTGGCGCTTTCACGTCAGTACCGGTGCCGCTGATCGGCGAGCCGTCAGGGTTGCGCCCATCGATCAGGGTGTAGGACTTCCAGGTGTTGGAGTCGGTCTTCACCAGGTACTGCACCATCGGATGCGCGTTGCCCTGCGTATCGTACAGCGTGGTGGAATATTGAGTGGTGAAGCTGTCCGATTTGGTCGGATCAAACGGGTGCGCCGTCTGGTCGATCGCCGTCTCGGAGGAGTTCAGGTTACTGGTGGAATCCACCTTGCTCGAAGCCTTCGGCGGCAGGTACGACAGGTTGAGCTGCAGGTCGGTCAAGCCGCCCTTCTGGATGTTGCCATCGGCATCCGCTGCGTAGCCTTGCAGGCGCGAGGTGCCGGTGTTGTTGGTGATGTAGCCGTCCTTGTCGGCCCGGAACGCACCGTTGCGGGTGTATTCCAGCGAACCGTCGCTGCCCTTCTGCACGAAGAAGCCGCCGCCCTGGATCGCCATGTCGAGCGTGCCGCCGCTGTTGTTGACGTCACCCTGGGTGAACTGCTGGGACACGGCCGCCAGGTTCACGCCATTGCCGATGCTGTTCTGGCCGGTACCCAGCTTGGAAGCCGCGTAGATATCCGCGAATTCCGCACGGGACGACTTGAAGCCGGTGGTCGCGACGTTGGCGATGTTGTTGCCCGTCACGTCCAGTTGTTTGTTGGCCGCATAGAGGCCGCTAAGGCCGATGTTAAAAGACATTGTTCTCTCCTTTTGCCGTATTTAGCCGGCTCTATGTACCGATAGTCTGAATTTGCGACAGCTTGATACTGCCCAGGCCGCCCGCCAGGTTCAGCACCATTTCAGCGCCGTTCGTACCCAGGGTTACGCTGGTCACCGTTGCCGGCAGCGAGGTGGCGAGGGCCACCGAGTCACCCTTGTCATTCTTGGTGGTGGCATTGAAGGTGTAGGTGCCGGGTGGCGCCGTCTCACCCGCATCGGTCTTGCCGTCCCAGACGAAGCTGGAGTTGCCGGCGCTCTGGGCGCCCATGTCGATGGTGCGAACGACGTTGCCATCCTTGTCGGTGATCTTGACGGAGACGTTGCCCGTCGCCGCCGTCACCGCCACGGAACCGGTCATGCTCTTGCTGGTATCCACCATCGCCTTGTCGGTCTGGGTGATGACCGAACGCCCCACCAGCGACGAAGCCTGCAGCGCCTGGGAGGAGCTGAAGTTGCTGGAAATCGCATTCACCGAGTCATTCAGGTTGTTGATGCCTTCCAGACTGCTGAACTGCGCCAACTGTGCGACGAACGCGCCATTGTCCTGGGGCGACAGCGGGTCCTGGTTTTTCAGCTGGGTCACCAGCAATTGCAGGAACGCGTCCTTGCCCATCGCCTGGTTGCCCGTCGCCGACTTGGCGGCGTCACCGACGCTGGTGTTATCTGTCGCCGTCTTGACCTTGGAGTTAAAAAGGTCCTGGACTGCCGTGTTCGTCGAACTGTTATCAACAATGGCCATTATTTGGCGCCCCTTATCACTGACCCAGGGTCAGGACCTTCTGCATCATGGTTTTGGCGGTGTTCATCATTTCCGCGTTGGTCTGGAACGAGCGGCTGGCGGAAATCATGTCGGCCATTTCCTCGACCACGTTGACGTTGGGGTAGTACACGTACCCTTTTTCGTTCGCGGCAGGGTGGTTCGGCTCGTAGCGGGCTTCGAGGTTGCTCTGGTCTTCGACCACACCGAGCACCTGCACGCCCTGGCCTGCGGCATCCTGGTTCTGGAACAGCGAATCGCCGCTGCCACTCTGGCCGCCCTGGCCGCCCTGGAACATGGTGGCGAACACCGGGTGCCGGGCACGGTAGGTCTGGTCGATGCTCGAAGACACGGTCTCGGCGTTGGCGATGTTACTGGCGACGGTGTTGAGGCGCGTGGTCTGCGCACTCATGCCACTACCGGCAATATTGAAAACACTGGCGAGGGACATGGCTTATTCTCCACGCAGGGCTGACATCAGCCCTTTGAATTTGCTGTTGAGCAGGGTGAAGCTGGCCTGGAAGTTCACTGAGTTCTCGGCGTAGGCCGATTGCTCCAACTGGGCGTCCACGGTGTTCTGGTCGATCGACGGTTGCATCGGCGTGCGATACAGCAGCGACTCGTCACCATTGCCCAGGCCTTGCGCCTCGATATGACGGCTGTTGGTCATGTTCAGGGCGAAGGTGCCGTTCTTGGTCTTGTCTTGCTGGGCGGCGAGCACGGCAGAGAAGTCCAGGTCCCGAGCCTTGTAGTTCGGGGTGTCGGCGTTGGCGATGTTGTTGGCCAGGACTTCGGCACGCTGGGCGCGAAAGCCCAGTGCTTGTTCGTGGATACCGAGCGCTTTATCGAAGCTGATGCTCATGGCGGAAACCTTTAGGGGCTGACCTGCTTTTCGTAACAAGGATTTAGCAAGGGCCATGCCAAGTTGCTTGAGCCCCGTAAATCAAGGGTTTGCGAGGGAATTGCCGGCGGCAATGCCAGAAAAGCGGCAAAGGGTTTCCGCGAAACGCCAGTAAAGCGGCAATGAGGGCTTGCCGCTTTGCGGCCATAAAAAAAGGGAGGCCTGTGCAGGCCTCCCTTTTTGTCCAAGCACTCGTCACTTGGCCTGGTAAATGATTCCAGGACTGCACTGCACCATCTGGTAATGATCCGGCAAACCGTTCAGCGCCTCGGAAGCCCCCAGGAACAGATAACCGCCACGCTTGAGGGTGCCGTGGATGCGCAACAGAATGTCTTTCTTCACCTCGGCCGAGAAGTAGATCAGCACGTTGCGGCAAAACACCATGTCGAACTTGCCCAGGCTGGCATAACTGTCCAGCAGGTTGAACGAACGAAACTCCACCCGGCTCTTGATCGGCGCCTTGACCGCCCAACGCCCTGCTCCCTTGGGATCGAAGAAACGCTGCAAGCGCTCCTGGGACAACCCGCGCCCCAGCGCCAGGCTGTCGTACTCGCCGGTCTTGCAGTTGGTGAGCATGGTGCCGGACAAATCCGTGGCCACGATTTGCGCCCCGGCCTTCAACTGGCCCATGTTGGTCCGCTCGAACTCATCGATGGCCATCGAAATCGAATACGGTTCCTGTCCCGACGAACAGGCGGCCGACCAGATGCGCAGGCGCTGGCCGGGAGCGGCCTTGATCGCCTCGGGCAGCACCTTGTTCTTGAGCACTTCAAACGGATAGGTATCGCGAAACCACAAGGTTTCGTTGGTGGTCATGGCGTCGACCACCATCTCCTTGAGCCCGCTGCGTGGCTGGCCCTGGATCCGTTGCACCAACTCCCCGAGGGACTTGATGCCTTGCTGCTCCATCAGTTTGTTGAGACGGCTGGATACCAGGTACTGCTTGTTTTCACCGAGCAATATGCCACAGGCCTTTTCCAGGAAGACCCGGAACTGTTCGAAATCCAAATTACCCGTAGACAATGATACCGCCTCTTAAATCGTGTGACCGCCAGGGAAAAGGCCCCTAGCCGTGATCTGCTGCCTTGATCCGGTCGACTACCCGGGATGCCAGGTCATCAGGGCGGAATTTGGCCAGGAAGTCATCGGCACCGACCTTCTTGACCATCGCCTGATTGAATACACCCGACAACGAAGTATGCAGGATGATATGTAGTTTTTGCATGCGTGGGTCGTTGCGTATCTCGGCCGTGAGGGTGTAGCCGTCCATTTCCGGCATCTCGATGTCGGAGATCATCATCAGGAATTCTTCTTCCGGCTTCTTGCCCTCATCCACCAGCTTGCGCAGGTAATCCAGGGCCTGGCGACCGTCATTGAGCGCGACCACTTCGACCCCAACGGTCTGCAGGCAACGGGACACCTGCTTGCGCGCAACCGAAGAGTCGTCCACCGTCAGCACCCGCAGCGAGATCGCCTTGTGCGCGGTTTCGGCGTCTACCACACCCACCGATATCGCCTCGGAGGTCGGGGCCACTTCGGCGAGGATTTTCTCCACGTCGATGATTTCCACCAACTGGTTGTCGACCCGCGTCACCGCCGTGAGGTAGTGATCGCGACCGGTGCCCTTGGGCGGCGGATGGATCTCTTCCCAGTTCATGTTGACGATGCGCTCCACCGAGCGCACCAGGAAACCCTGGGTCTTGGTGTTGTACTCGGTAATGATCACGAACGGGCTCTCGCGGTCCTGCAACCCCGCCGAACCGGTGGCCATTGCCAGGTCAAGAATCGGGATGGTCGCGCCACGAATGTTCGCCACACCGCAAACCACCGGGCTGGACTTGGGCATTATTGTCAGCTTGGGACACTGCAGCACTTCGCGAACCTTGAAGACATTAATCCCGTACAGCTGCTTGCCGTCCAGACGGAACAACAGCAACTCCAGGCGATTCTGCCCCACCAGCTGTGTGCGCTGGTTCACTGAATCCATTACACCGGCCATGCCCAGACTCCTACGCTAAAACTTAGGGGTACGACGCGTACCCAACACTAAACGGCACGAGCTTTGCTTTTTTATTGGCCATGGACATCAAAACGACAGTTTCCCGACGCCTCCGATCCCCACAGTACCGCAGATTGCTCTGCGTCTCGATGGCGTTGCTTGCCTTGGCTACGGGCCAGCCGGCCCGCGCCGATAACGTCACCTTGCCTGATCTGCTTATCGGCGTCACTCAAGGCTTTCTTGAGTTCACTGTAGAAGATTATCTGGCCACGACGCAGACACCGGGCCGCTACGAAATCCAGGTCAACCAGCTGGATCCGCGCCTGCGCATGCCCATGTGCGACAGAGAATTGACAGCTTCCCTGGAAAGCCCCGCCCAGCCCATCGGGCGCGTGACCGTGAAAGTGCGCTGCGAAGGCGCCTCGCCCTGGACGGTGTTCGTGCCCGCCCAGGTCAAACTGTTTCGCGAAGTGGTGGTGGTGACGCGCCCGCTGAAACGTACCGGAATCATTGGTTATGATGACGTCGCGATGCGCGAGCGCGACATCAGCATGATCACCCAGAGCTACCTCACGTCCCTTGACCAGGCACTCGGGCAGAAACTTACCCGACCAATGGTCGCCGACCAGGTGATTACCCTGGTCCATCTCGAGCAGGCCGAAGTCGTGCGCAAAGGTGACCAGGTGGTGATTTCCGCCAGCAGCGGTGGCCTGAATGTAAAAATGCCGGGGGAAGCCCTGTCCAACGGCGGCATGAGTGAACAGATTCGCGTCAAGAACCTGAATTCCAACCGCGTGATCAAGGCCCGGGTGACTGCGCCGGGGCAGGTTGAGGTGGCTTTATAGATCACTGGCATCGGACGCCAGCTTTTCCTACACTGTGCGCAAAGCGGCATCGCGCATAGGTTTATTGTCAATCGAGCCTAAAGTTTGTCCGGGTATGGCCGAAAACATGGCAAGCGTCCAAATACCCAGAGGTTTTTTTAACATGGTCATCGATTTCAGTCGTTTGAATAACGCCCTGCCAACGCCCGGTTCTTCGCGCACCAACGGTGCCAAAGACAGCGTTGAAGCCAAGTCCCAGCCTCTGCCTGCCAAGACAGAACAGGCCGGTGCGAGCCAAAGCGGGGAATCGGTACACCTGAGCAATGAGGCTCAACAGTTGCAGAAGGTCACTGACTCGCTGAGCGATCAGCCAGTTGTCAATAAAGCCCGTGTGGCCGAATTGAAACAGGCGATTGCCGATGGCAGCTATAAGGTCGACAGCAACCGTGTAGCCAGCAAACTGCTTAACTTCGAAGCCGAGCGCTAGGCAAAGGCCTGCGCCAGGCTTTTGGACGCTTAAACCCCAAGGCCAGCCATGCACGACGAAAACTTGCTACAACTGATCATTGAAGACCTGCCTCCCGCACAGCAGCTGCTGGAGCTCCTTCGAGAAGAATCACTGGCCCTGTACGGCCGGGACATGCGCATGCTGGAAGAAATCCTGGCGCGCAAGCAATCGCTGATCGTCCTGCTGGAACAGCACGGCAAGAAGCGCAGCCAGATTCTGATCAGCCTGGGCCTCACGGCCGACCACAAGGGCCTGGAACAACTCGCCAGCCACTCCACGGTGGGCGACCAGTTGCTGGCCCAGAGCAAAGAACTCAACCAGTTGCTGACCCTGTGCCAGGAAACCAACCTCCTCAACGGCCAGGCCATCCAGCTTCAGCAAGCCACGACCGCCAATCAGTTGCGTATCCTCCACGGCGGCGAGCCTCCGGCTCTCTACAACGCTCAAGGCTCCACCTCACGCCTGGCCAAGCCAAGCACCCGCAGCCAAGCCTGAAACCAGTTTGAGCGCGCCCTATCCAAGTCGCGCCACATACTGGCAAAATGACAGCACTTGCGTGTAGTCGTATTTTGTCTGGAGATGGAAGAACCGTGTTCAACGCCCTTAACGCGGAAGATGCTCCGCAGCCACCCAAGGTACTCACCACGCCGCTGGAAATCGCTGGCACCTTGCGGATGCTGCAAGAAAGCCATGATCCGCTGATCATCACCTTCCATGAACGCAACCAGCGGTTTCAAAGCTACCTGGTGGAAATCGACCGGGACAGCAAGACACTGGCCCTGGACGAAATGGTCCCGCGCGACGGCGAACGCTACCTCGAGAATGGCGAAGCTTTCCGGATCGAAGGTTTTCACGAGGGGGTGCGGGTAGCCTGGGAAAGCAACGGCACCCTGACCCTCGATGAAGCCGGCGGCCACCGTATTTACCGCGGCAGCATGCCTGGCGAGGTGATTTACCATCAGCGTCGCAACGCCTTCCGCGCGGCGCTGAAGCTGGCGCAACTGGTGAGCGTCGAACTGGGCGGCGACAAACTCAAGGCCCCCATCAGCGGCAAGTTGCTGGATATTTCCGCCACCGGCTGCAAATTGCGCTTCGAAGGGGATATTTCCGAGCGCCTGCAACTGGGCCAGGTCTACGACCGATTTATCGCCGCGCTACCCTTTGGCAGCATGACCACCTCGGTAGAACTGCGTTACCTGCACTTCGAAGAAAGGATCAACACCACCTTCGCCGGCCTACGTTTTCATAACATGAGCGGGCTGGTGCAGCGCCAGGTCGAGCGGTTTGTGTATCAACTGCAGCGTGAAGCGCGCCGGTTTGACAAGGACGACGACCTTTAAACAATAAAGGTCGCGACAAAAAAACGGGCAGTCCCTCAAGGGGGCTGCCCGTTTTTGCTTTCAGGGGCGCGCCCTGCTCAAGTCGTGGGGGTGATCATCCGGGTCCGGATGCTCTGGTGGCTCGGTGACAGGCTCCGGCTGATCCAGCTCGGGATCGACTACTGGCTCGGGATCCACAACGGCGGTCTGCATCTGGTCCTGCACCACCTGTTCGTCCACTCGCGGATCGAGGCACGCTACCAGGGGCGAGCTGGACATGCTGTCGGGCATCGCCACGTGATGCAGCGGTGCGTCGTCCACCTGATGCAGGTTGGTGACCGCCTTGGGCCGGATGCGCCACACCAGGATCAATGCGCACACGCTGAAAAACGCATACAGCATATGGCTGCCGAACAGCTTCATCACCACACCGGCCAACAGCGGGCCGACACTGGCGCCGATGCCGTAGGTCACCAGCAACATCGCAGTGAGCGACACCCGGCGATCACCCTCGACGTGGTCGTTGGAAAACGCCACAGCCAGCGGGTACAGGCAGAACTGCACCAGGGAACAGAGAAAGCCCGCGACGAACAGCACTTCCAGTGGTACCTGGGTCATGATCGCCAACGGCAACGCGGCCACCGCCAGGCACAAGGCGAAACAGCGAATCAACAGCGCGCGGTCATATCGATCGGAAAGCCAGCCCAACGGCCACTGCACCAGCAGCCCGGCGAAAATGCAGCTACCCATGAACAGGCCGACCTGCTCGGTGGTCAGCCCTTGCTGAGACGCGTACAGCGGCGCCAAACCGTAGAACGAGCCGACGATCAGCCCGGCCCCCAACACCGTACTGAGGGACTGCGGCACCCGCTTGATAAAGAAGCGCGGCTCCATCGGCGCCGGATGCAGCGGCGCCGGGTGAATGCGGCGAGTCATGGCCACCGGCACCAGGCACAGCGCAAAACACAGCGCGACCAGCATCAGCAACTCAAGCCCCAACTGCGGGTGCATCACAAGGATCAACTGGCCCAGCACCAGGCCCAGGTACGAGGCGATCATATAGCCGCTGAACACCGCACCGCGCTGCTTGGCTTCAGCCTGTTCGTTAAGCCAGCTCTCGATGACCATGTACTGGCACATCATGCCCAGGCCGACAATCATCCGCAGCACAATCCAGGCTGGCAGCCAGTTGATCAGCCCGTGGCCCAACACCGCCGCGCCGACGATCCCGGCACAGGTGGCGTAGGCCCGGATATGCCCGACGCGGCCAATCAGGCGGTGACCGATCTTGCCCCCCAACACCAGGCCAAAATAGTTGGCGGCCATCAACGCACCGACCCACAGGCTGTCGACGTGATCTGCCGCCAGGCGCAAGGCCAGGTAAGTACTGAGCAGGCCAGAGCCGATCAGCATCATCAGGGAAGCAAAATAAAGGGCTCGAAAAGGTTTCCAGATCTGGCGCATCGGCGTTCCGAGCGGCTCCTTGCTGTGGGTGTCAGGACTACCGGAATGATAGTCCCGGGTCGTCGGGTCCGGACAGCCAAAACACGCGGTTGCCGGGGAATATTTTGCTCATGCCAATTGGCTACGTGTCAGACGCTCGCCAGTCACCCGCGAGGTACAGGATGCAGACGAATACTTGCGCCGCCCCGCTCTTGCCTCCCGTGTGAACCTCAAACGCGAGCAAGGTTCGGTTGGTGTTTGAAAAGACTGCCACACTCAAACGCCCGGCCACAAAAAAGCCCCGCCAGATGAATCTGATCGGGGCTTGCGGACGTCGAGGCCGCTTGGGCAGCAACGGTGAAGTGGTGTCCCAGGGCCGGTTCGAACGGCCAACCTTCCCCTTAGGAGGGGGATGCTCTATCCAATTGAGCTACTGGGACTAATGACAGCCAACCGGCGATGGGCACGGCGACGGACGGCGTGCATGTTAACGGCGCAGGTGAATTTTGTCATGTCGTCCGTTGGCTTTTTGAGTGTAGGCCCATGCCAGTGACACCCGGTGGTATTCCGCTCAACGATTACGGACGGTTCGGATCATCGTGCAAAATGCACTCCCCCAAAATGCCATCATTGCAAATTGCAACAACATGGCAATCTGTACACCACATAAGTATTTGATTCTAAAGAATTTATTATCAATTAAAGACTGGCACGACACCTGCAATCCTTTATCCTACAAATACAGTCCGGCCCAGCCATCTGCGGAGAACATGCACATGAACAGCGCACTTCTACTAGCCCTCAATACCGTTGCACTGGCTGCGCTGGTGATGTTCCATTTTCAGTCCACCACTTCCGACGACGCCGCGCAGGTCAGCCAGGCGATTCCCCATCACCTGCAACAGCGCCCGCAACTGGCTGTCATGAAGCCGAACATGCAATCCCCACTGCAACTGACCCAGGGCACTCAAGCTGCTCCTGCCGCTGAACACTGGGTTTTCTGAACCGCTTACCGGAGCATTCCATGAACAAGTCCGCCTGGCTGTTTCTGACCCTGGCACTGGCCGCCGCCGGCCTCGGCCTGAACGTATTGTCGCAAGACGTACAGACAGTCTCCTTCGTCGCCGCCGGCGTGTTTGGCAGCCTGTGGGTATTGGCAGTCTTCATTGGTCGCCGCATCAAATTCGATCCCGTACTGCGCTGAATCCCCCCGCTCGTCGCCCTCGCTAAAATCGCTGCCACGCCTCGGCTTGTCCGTCCGGACAGCCGACCATATGTCGCTCCGCATTCGTAAATTGGCAATTTGCCACTAATCTTAAAGTTAAGGGCAAAAGGCCATATTGCTATAGGATGTGCGCCCGAAAAGCCTTTTGCGCCCAGGGTCTGCGGGCTCAACACTCATTTGGGTGCGTCCGCGGAAAGTTTTCCAACCAGTCCGCAAATTTTGAAATGAGTACTGGCATAAAGCCGGTAGCCGGTTCAATATTTGTCACAGAATTGACGCCAAGGAACTGGCAAATCTGAGGCATGATGCGGCCTCTTTGCAATTCAGGTTGAACATTTGGCAGCAAACCTTGTCCTAACATGCATCTTGCGGCCAATTCCAAAAACCGCTCCCCTGAACTAACCGGTTAAATATATGCGCCCATTGAAACAGGCAATTTATTCCAGCCGTACGGCTGACAAGTTCGTCGTACGTCTGCCAGACGGAATGCGGGAACGCATTGCCGAGGTGGCTCGCAATCATCACCGCAGCATGAACTCTGAAATCATCGCACGCCTGGAACAAAGCCTGATTCAGGAAGGTGCGCTGGGCGACGAGCTGAGCATGCGCCTGGACAGCCCCGAGCTGTCACTGCACGAACGCGAACTGCTGCAGCGTTTTCGTCAGCTCTCCCACCGCCAGCAAAATGCTCTCGTCTCGCTGATCGCCCACGACGTTGAGGCAGCTGCAGAAGCCAACTGATTGGCAACTGAAAGCTGAAAGCCAGCCATGCGCTGGCTTTTTTTTGCCCGGGATTTGGTCAGGAAAGGATCAAGGGGCAAATGCCCCCGATCCATGGAAGGGATCAAAGCAGGAAGATGGTTGCCAGGCCCAGGAAGATGAAGAAGCCGCCACTGTCGGTCATGGCCGTGATCATCACACTGGCGCCCATCGCCGGGTCTCGTCCAAGGCGCACCAGGGTCATTGGAATCAGAACCCCCATCAACGCTGCCAGCAGCAGGTTAAGCGTCATGGCCGCCGTCATGACCACGCCGAGCGACCAGCTGCCATACAGCAGGTACGCCACGATACCGATGACACCGCCCCACACCAGGCCGTTGATCAGCGCGACCGCAAGCTCCTTGCGCATCAAACGCTTGCCATGCCCGGTCCCCACCTGATCCAGCGCCATGGCGCGGACGATCATGGTAATGGTCTGGTTACCCGAGTTACCGCCAATACCCGCCACAATCGGCATCAGTGCAGCCAGGGCCACGAGCTTCTCGATGGAGCCTTCAAACAGGCCGATCACCCGTGAAGCAATAAACGCGGTAATCAAATTCACCGCCAGCCAGGCCCAGCGGTTACGCAGGGACTTCCAGACCGACGCAAAAATATCCTCTTCTTCCCGCAGACCGGCCATGTTGAGGACTTCGCTTTCGCTCTCCTCACGAATCAGGTCGACCATTTCATCGATGGTCAGACGGCCGATCAGCTTGCCGTTCTTGTCGACCACCGGGGCCGAGATCAAGTCATAACGCTCAAACGCCTGGGCCGCGTCGTAAGCGTCTTCGTCCGGATGGAAACTCACCGGGTCACTGGCCATGACGTCCGCGACTTTTTTGTCCGGATCATTGACCAGCAGGCGCTTGATCGGCAGTACGCCCTTGAGGATCCCTTCGTAGTCGACCACGAACAGCTTGTCGGTGTGGCCTGGCAGCTCTTTCAACCGGCGCAGGTAGCGCAGAACCACTTCCAGGCTGACGTCTTCACGGATGGTGACCATCTCGAAGTCCATCAACGCACCGACCTGCTCCTCGTCGTAGGACAACGCCGAGCGCACACGCTCGCGCTGCTGGCCATCGAGGGTTTCCATCAGCTCATGGACGACGTCACGCGGCAGCTCGGAAGCCAAGTCAGCGAGTTCGTCGGCATCCATGTCCTTGGCGGCCGCCAAGAGCTCGTGATCGTCCATGTCGGCGATCAGCGTTTCACGGACCGAGTCGGATACTTCGAGGAGGATGTCGCCGTCGCGGTCAGCCTTGACCAACTGCCAAAGGGTCAGGCGGTCATTCAGCGGCAAGGCTTCGAGGATGTAGGCAACGTCGGCGGAGTGCAGGTCATCGAGCTTGCGTTGCAGCTCGACAAGGTTTTGCCGGTGGACCAGGTTCTCGACCCGGTCGTTGTTCGCGCCTTCCTGGCGATGCGTCAGGTCTTCGACCACGCGCTGGCGCTGCAGCAGCTCGACGACTTGAGCCAGGCGATCCTGCAGGCTTTCTTGTGTTTTCTTTACTTCAACTTCGGTCATAGGCGAACTCCACTCCCAGCAGCGGGGCACGCCGGAAGGATCAATCAGTCAATTCATGATTGGTAAAACGGGGTACTGAGTAACTACTGGGTAAGTCCATGGAGGTGTTCCACAAGCCCCGGCGGGGCTGACGGGCGCAATGATACACCGGGCGGCCGCGTTTAACGTCAAAAAACTGGAAAGAACAAGCGCTTGCGACACAAAGCTGAGCATTGGCCACACATATGAACTGCGACGACGCAGCTTGAAAGGAAAACACATGGGCGGGAGAAAAAGGCGCCCCGGGAAATAAAAACCCCAGACGGCAAAAAGCCCGCACTAGGCGGGCTTTTTGTTGTTTGGTGCACTCGACAGGATTCGAACCTGTGACCGCTCGGTTCGTAGCCGAGTACTCTATCCAGCTGAGCTACGAGTGCAGATTGTGTTTTTAGACCAGATCACAACTGGTTGAAGCCAAGCTACCTGCATTGCTGCAACTAACTCTTAAATGGTGCACTCGACAGGATTCGAACCTGTGACCGCTCGGTTCGTAGCCGAGTACTCTATCCAGCTGAGCTACGAGTGCATTTGTTGCCGCGCATTATAGGCCGTTCAATCTCTATGTAAAGCTATTTTTTCGTTTAGTTTCAACAACTTAGCGAAAAAACCAGATTGCAACGTACTAAGCAAATAATGGCGGAGAACGGGGGATTCGAACCCCCGACACCCTTTTGAGGTGTACTCCCTTAGCAGGGGAGCGCCTTCGGCCACTCGGCCAGCTCTCCGCAACACGGGGCGTATATTAACCAGCTTCATCCCCGTTTGCAAACATAAAAAACGATAAAAATTAATGGCTTGGTTCTTCGTCCTTCTCTTTCTTGATCCGCAGGTAGATTTCCTCGCGGTGGACAGCCACCTCTTTCGGAGCGTTAACCCCGATACGCACTTGATTGCCTTTGACGCCGAGCACGGTCACGGTGATTTCGCCATCACCAATAATCAGGCTTTCTGCGCATCGACGAGTCAGAATCAGCATACCTTTCTCCTCACGCATTTCATTTCGGGAACAACAGTCTGCAAAAAAAAGGCATTCGACCTACAACCAAATGGCCATAGCCCTACACGCCTAAGTATTGTCGAGCGCAGGTAAAAGAACAGGTCTTAACCACACACCCGGCAAAAAAATGAAAGGCGCGGATAACCGCGCCTTCCTGGCAACGCATCACTCGCCCTGTCGGGCCGGAGCGTCCAGCTCAAAAGCGGTATGCAGTGCGCGTACAGCCAGTTCCAGGTACTTCTCTTCGATCACCACCGACACCTTGATTTCCGATGTGGAGATCATCTGGATGTTGATGCTTTCCTTGGCCAGGGCTTCGAACATGCGGCTGGCAACGCCCGCATGGGAACGCATGCCCACACCCACGATCGACACCTTGGCAATCTTCGTATCGCCGACCACTTCACGGGCGCCGATTTCCTTCGCAGTATTCTGCAGGATCCGCTCCGCCGCATCGTACTCGTTGCGGTGCACGGTGAAGGTGAAATCGGTGGTGTTATCGTGCGAGACGTTCTGCACGATCATGTCGACTTCGATGTTCGCGCCACTGATAGGGCCCAGGATCTTGAAAGCCACGCCCGGGGTGTCTGGCACGCCACGGATAGTCAGCTTGGCTTCATCACGGTTGAAAGCGATACCGGAAATGATCGGCTGTTCCATGGATTCCTCTTCATCAATAGTAATGAGGGTGCCCGGACCCTCCTTGAAGCTGTGCAGTACGCGCAGCGGAACGTTGTATTTGCCGGCGAACTCAACGGCACGGATCTGCAACACCTTGGAACCGAGGCTGGCCATTTCCAGCATCTCTTCGAAGGTGATCTTGTCCAGGCGCTGAGCCACGGACACAACCCGCGGGTCGGTGGTGTAGACGCCATCCACATCGGTGTAGATCTGGCATTCGTCAGCCTTCAGGGCTGCCGCCAGGGCCACGCCGGTGGTGTCGGAACCGCCACGACCGAGGGTGGTGATGTTGCCGTGCTCGTCGACGCCCTGGAAACCGGCGACAACTACCACACGACCGGCTTTCAGGTCAGCGCGAATCTTCTGGTCATCAATCTGCAGGATGCGGGCTTTAGTGTGCGCGCTATCCGTAAGAATGCGGACCTGGTTGCCAGTGTAGGACACCGCCGGCACACCACGCTTGTTCAGCGCCATGGCCAGCAATGCGATGGTCACCTGCTCCCCGGTGGAAATGATCACGTCCAGTTCACGGGGAACCGGTTGCTGATCGCCACTGATTTGCTTGGCCAGATCGATCAGGCGATTGGTCTCGCCGCTCATGGCCGACAGCACCACCACCAGGTCATCGCCGGCATCGCGGAATTTCTTAACCTTGTCGGCGACCTGCTCGATTCTTTCGACAGAGCCGACCGAGGTGCCTCCAAATTTCTGTACGATCAAAGCCATTTCTAAGCCGCCTCAGCCCGTAAAGGGGCGCCTGTTATTCAATCAACCAGCACTGACTGAGCCCGCGACTAGACCACGGGCTCATTAACAGCGTCTTAAATACCTGCCTCGACAAACGGCACGGTCAGGGCCAGGGCCGCGTCCAGGGCGCCGGCGTCAACACCACCGCCTTGCGCCATGTCCGGACGACCACCGCCCTTCCCGCCCACTGCCGCGGCGGCTTGCTTCATCAAATCACCGGCCTTGAGTTGGCCGGTCAGGTCTTTGGTTACACCGGCAACCAGAACGACCTTTTCCTCATGGACACTGCCGAGCAGGATCACTGCGCGGCCGAGCTTGTTCTTCAACTGATCGACCAAGGCCAACAGCGCCTTGCCGTCCTGACCGTCCAGGCGTACGGCCAGCACTTTCACACCCTTGACGTCCAGGGCGGAAGCCGACAGATCGTCGCCCGCCGCGCTGGCCGCCTTGGCCTGCAACTGCTCCAGCTGTTTCTCCAGCTGACGGTTGCGCTCCAGTACGCCGGAGAGCTTGTCGATCAGGTTGTCGCGGCTGCCCTTGACCAGGCCGGCCGCTTCCTTGAGTTGTTCTTCTGCCGCATTGAGGTAGGCCAGGGCCGCAGCACCGGTGATCGCTTCAATACGACGTACGCCGGAAGCCACGCCGCCTTCGCTGATGATTTTCAGCAGGCCGATGTCGCCGGTACGGCTGGCGTGAATACCACCACACAGCTCCACCGAGAAGCTGCCGCCCATGCTCAATACGCGCACTTCGTCGCCGTACTTCTCGCCAAACAGCGCCATGGCGCCTTTTTGCTTGGCGGTCTCGATATCGGTTTCTTCGGTTTCCACCGGGGTGTTCTTGCGAATCTCGGCGTTGACGATGTCTTCCAGGGCCTTCAACTGCTCAGGCTTGATCGCCTCGAAATGACTGAAGTCAAAACGCAGGCGCTGGCTATCGACCAACGAACCCTTCTGTTGCACATGCTCACCCAGCACCTGACGCAACGCAGCGTGCAGCAAGTGAGTGGCAGAATGGTTCAAGGCAGTTGCATGCCGTACGTCGGCATCTACCTGAGTGTCCACCGGGGCGCCGACGGTCAGGTTGCCCAGCACCAGCACGCCGTGATGCAGGAACGCACCGCCGGTCTTGGTGGTGTCGCGCACTTCAAAACGACCGGAGGTGGAGCTCAGGAAACCACAGTCGCCAACCTGGCCACCGGATTCAGCGTAGAACGGGGTCTGGTCGAGGACCACAACACCCTCGTCACCTTCGTTCAGCACGTCAACCGACTTGCCATCCTTATAGATAGCCACGATCTTGGCCGAGCCAACGGTGGCTTCGTAACCAATGAACGAAGTCGCCACATCAACCTTTACCAGGGTGTTGTAGTCCAGGCCAAAGGAGCTGGCGGAACGGGCACGGACGCGCTGGGCTTCCATCTCACGCTCAAACCCGGCCTCGTCGATGGTCAGCTCGCGTTCGCGGGCGATGTCGGCGGTCAGGTCCATCGGGAAACCGTAGGTGTCGTACAGCTTGAACACGACGTCGCCCGGCACCACGGTGCCCTTGAGCTCGACCAGGTCCTGCTCGAGGATCTTCAGGCCGTGCTCCAGAGTCTTGGAGAACTGCTCTTCTTCAGCCTTGAGCACGCGCTCGATGTTGGCTTGCTGCTGCTTGAGTTCCGGGAAGGCATCGCCCATCTCGGCCACCAGCGCGGCAACGATCTTGTAGAAGAAGCTGCCGGTGGCGCCCAGCTTGTTACCGTGACGGCAGGCGCGACGAATGATGCGGCGCAGCACATAGCCACGGCCTTCGTTCGACGGCAGCACGCCATCGGCGATCAGGAAGCCGCAGGAACGGATGTGATCCGACACCACCTTGAGCGACGACTGGTTGTCGTTGGCACAGCCAATGGCCGCGGCCGAAGCGCTCAGCAGGTTGGTGAACAGGTCGATCTCGTAGTTGGAGTGAACGTGCTGCATCACCGCACTGATCCGCTCCAGGCCCATGCCGGTGTCCACCGACGGCGCTGGCAACGGATGCAACACGCCATCGGCGGTGCGGTTGAACTGCATGAACACGTTGTTCCAGATCTCGATGTAGCGGTCGCCGTCTTCTTCCGGCGAGCCCGGTGGGCCACCCCAGATGTCGGCGCCGTGATCGTAGAAAATCTCGGTGCACGGGCCGCACGGGCCGGTATCGCCCATGGTCCAGAAGTTGTCGGACGCGTAAGGCGCGCCCTTGTTGTCGCCGATGCGAATCATGCGCTCGACTGGCACCCCGATTTGCTGGGTCCAGATGTCGTAGGCTTCGTCATCGGTGGCGTAGACGGTGACCCAGAGTTTTTCCTTCGGCAGCTTCAGCACGCCGGTCAGGAAGGTCCAGGCAAAGGTGATCGCGTCTTTCTTGAAATAGTCGCCGAAGCTGAAGTTACCCAGCATCTCGAAGAATGTGTGGTGGCGGGCGGTGTAGCCCACGTTTTCCAGGTCGCTGTTCTTGCCGCCGGCGCGTACGCACTTCTGGCTGCTGGTGGCGCGGGTGTAGGCGCGCTTTTCCTGGCCCAGGAAGCAGTCCTTGAACTGGTTCATCCCCGCGTTGGTGAACAGCAGGGTTGGGTCATTGCCTGGGATCAAGGAGCTGGAGGCGACACGGGTGTGACCTTGCTCTTCGAAGAAGCGAAGGAAGGCTTCACGGATTTCTGCGCTTTTCATTAGGTTCTTCCACGGAGGCTGCGGCCAAAGGCCAGTGCTAAACGTCATCAGACGGAGCGACGGCAAAGGGCCGCATTATATCGGCCCTTTGCCCGTGGTACAGCGTGTTTATGTGATAGAAACAGTCAATTAGACGGTCTGCACTGTCATTTCCGGGAAAACTCGACAAATGTCGCGAGCACTTGCTCGATCTGCGCCCGGCTGACGTCCAGGTGCGTGACCATGCGCAGGCGCGGTGCCGCGCTCAACTTGATCCCGCGTTCGGCAGCAAACGCCTTCAAGGCCTGGGCTCGATCACCGATGTCGACGTAGACCATATTGGTCTGCACCGGCTCCACCGTATAACCCGCCTTGCGCAGTTCATCCCCCAGCCATTGGGCATTGGCGTGGTCGTCGGCCAGGCGCTGCACCTGGTGATCCAGGGCGTACAGCCCCGCCGCCGCCAGCGAACCGGCCTGGCGCATGCCGCCACCGACCATCTTGCGCAAACGGCGGGCCTTGGCGATCAACGCGGTGGAGCCGCACAGCACCGAGCCGATCGGCGCGCCCAGGCCCTTGGACAGGCACACCGACACCGAATCGAAGTGCTGGGCAATTTCCCGCGCATCCACACCCAGCTTGACCGCCGCGTTGTAGAGCCGCGCGCCGTCCAGGTGCAAGGCCAGGCCGTGTTCCCGGGTAAAGGCTCGCGCGGCCGCCAGGTATTGCAGCGGCAGGACCTTGCCCTGCATGGTGTTTTCCAGCGCCAACAAGCGGGTACGGGCGAAGTGGAAGTCGTCCGGCTTGATCGCGGCCAGCACGTGCTCCAGGTTCAGGGAACCGTCGGCCTGCACTTCCAGGGGTTGTGGCTGGATCGAGCCGAGAACCGCCGCGCCGCCGCCTTCGTATTTGTAGGTGTGGGCCTGCTGACCGACAATGTATTCCTCGCCACGCTCACAGTGCGCCATCAACGCCAGCAGGTTGCTCATGGTGCCGGTGGGCACGAACAACGCGGCGGCAAAACCCAGGCGCTTGGCCAGTTCGGCTTCCAGGCGATTGACGCTCGGGTCCTCGCCGTAGACGTCGTCGCCGCTGGCGGCAGTGGCCATCGCCTCGAGCATGCCAGGGGTCGGTTGGGTCACTGTGTCGCTGCGCAGGTCAATCACGTTCATCAAACTAGCCTCTAGCGTAGGAGCGTTTCTTGTGTTGACGATTACTGCGGGCAAACCCGCGGAATATCAAGCCCCGTGCTTGCACAATCGAATACCAACCAAACAAACCGATATAGGTTATCGATAAACCAACCGTGCAGTTTCTGAAAAACCATGATAAAAACTCTCCGCCGCCAGGGTTCTGGCGGCAACGTTCTCAGGGCGGGGTGTAATTCCCCACCGGCGGTAATTGCACGCAATGTGCATAGCCCGCGAGCGCTTGGCGCCTCGAACTGCCTCGGCAGGACGGCGACAAGGTCAGCAGACCCGGTGTGATCCCGGGGCCGACGGTCATAGTCCGGATGAAGAGAGAACGGGATTGGCACCTAAGGGCCGCGCTGACGTCATGTTCACATGAGCCCGCTGTGCGTACCCTTAAATCCCATTCGATTCATAACGCCCTGTTTTTTTCTTAAACAGGAGTCAGAACATGCAACCCACCGCAATCGACAGCAAAAGCAAAAACCATCACGGCGAGCGCGTCGCGTTTATCCAGGCCTGCTGGCACAAGGATATTGTCGACCAATCCCGTAAAGGTTTCCTCGCCGAAATGATCGCCCAGGGCTACCAGGAATCGGACATCGATTTCTTCGAAGTCGGCGGCGCCTTTGAAATGCCCCTGCACGCCAAGCTGCTGGCCAAGTCCGGCCGTTATGCCGGTATCGTCGCGGCCGCCCTGGTGGTGGACGGCGGGATCTACCGTCACGAGTTCGTGGCCCAGTCCGTGGTCAGCGGCCTGATGCAGGTCCAGCTGGAAACCGAAGTGCCGGTGTTCTCGGTATCCCTGACCCCGCACCACTTCCACGCGGGCAGCGAGCACCATACGTTCTTCTATGAGCACTTCGTGCACAAGGGCCAGGAAGCGGCACGCACCTGCGCCGACACCCTGCACAAGGTTCGCGCACTGCGTCGCAATGAGCCACGGGCTCTCGCGGTTTAAGCAACACTGCAAAGCAAATGTGGGAGCGGGCTTGCTCGCGAAAGCGGAGTGTCAGTCAATACATGTCTGACTGATACACCGCCTTCGCGAGCAAGCCCGCTCCCACATTTGACCGAGTCAGTCTCGGGATTCAGGCCAGGCCGGCATCCGTGGTCGGCACAATCAATATCCCTGCTCGCAAGCCATTCTTGACCTTCGGGTTCGGGAAGATGATGCGTGCGCCCTCCTCCTCGATCACCCAGCGGGTCTTGGCAATGTCCTCGGCCAGCAGATAACCCTTCTCCAACTCCGAAAAGTTTTCCACGTCCGCCGGCAAATGCAGGACGAAGGTATCGCTGTGCTTGATCACTTCCCGGGAGACGCTGAACAGCTGCAGGCCATCCAGGCTCTCGGTGGCCGGCTCGTTGCCTTCGATGATCTGCGTGAGGCGGGTTTCCAGGCGCGATACGTCCACGCCCTGGTTCTGCCCGAACGGCCGGGCCTTGCCCAACTCCAGGGTGAAGGACTCGGCCTCCAGCTGCTCGTAGGTAAACGCCGTGAAGGTGATCGACGTCTTGTTCTGCAACAGCACCGCCTCCAGGCCAGCGGCTCGCAGGCGCGCCAGTTCACGACGTGAATGCTGGCGACCGTCCTTCCACGGGTACAGTGCGAACTGCTCGATCTTCGAGCCACGGATGGCGGTGTGCAGGTCGTAGTGCAAACGGCTACGCCCAGGCACGCTGAAGAAGGTGCGGGCCAACTGCTCAAGCTCGGCGGCGCGCATGGCTTCGGGGCCGATGTTTTGTTCGTGACGGCCATTGAACAGCCGGTTGACGTCCAGTTCGAGGTAACGCTCGCCGCGGCGCATGGCCTCGGGGTTGCCGAACAGGAACAGAATACGGGTACGGGGCTTGATCTCCCCACGGGCGATGCCCTGCAGCAAGCGGTCGGCCAATTCGATCGGCGCGGTTTCGTTGCCATGGATGCCGGACGACAGCAGTACGTCGCTGCCGTTGTCCCGCGCCTCAGGAGGCCGCACTTCCAGCGCGCCCTCACTGAGCCAGCGCAGTTGCACGCCGTCGACAGTCAGTTGAATTTTTTGCGCCGGTTCGCGACCGGCGAGGGTCAGTTCAAGCAGTTTGCCGAGGGCGAGCATACGCAGCTTCCTTAGTGGTTGCAGCCAGGACCGTGGACGTGATCGTCGTCATCACCTTCAACGTCGGCCGGTTCCATTTCCAGTTGCAGGCTCATCAGGTTGGTGGCCAATGGGCGCATCAGCAGGTTGGCGTATTCCGCGTCGCCTTCTTCCACGTCCACGCCGATCAGCAGTTGGCCACGGCCGTCGTGCTGGATCCAGATCTCCTTGCCCTGCCACACCACGGCGACGCGGGTGCAGGAGGTTTCCAGCTGGGTGCCGTCGGTATCTTCAAGGATCAGTTTCAGGGTGTCGGTGGTCATAAATAGTTCTCAGCCGTGCGGCGTTAATTGATCTGGAAAGGATAAACCGAGCCCAGTTTAAGGATTTGCGTCAGTTCATCCAGTGCCGTCCGGCACTCAAGCAGCAATTGCGGGTCAGCCAGGTCGGTTTCCCGCAGGCTGTCGCGGTAGTGCTTGTCGACCCATTGGGTCAGCGTGTCGTACAACGGCGCCGTCATGATAACCCCTGGGTTGACCGCCGCCAGTTCGGTTTCATTCAAGGCTACACGCAAGCGCAGGCACGCCGGGCCACCGCCGTTCTGCATGCTTTGCTTGAGGTCGAAGACTTTGACTTCACGGATCAGCCCGCCGGAGGACGTCAGGCCTTGCAGGTACTGCCAGACACGCTCGTTGGCGCGGCATTCTTCCGGCACGATCAGCAGCATCGAACCGTCGGCGCGGGTCAGCAGCTGGCTGTTGAACAGGTAGGAACGCACCGCGTCTTCAACACCCACCTGGGCCCGTGGCACGCAGATCGACTGGAAATTGCCACCGAGCTTGCCGAGCTTGCCCTGCAATTCACCGAGCATCTGATCGGTATTGAGGAACGCGTCCTCGTGATAGAACAGCACCTCGCCATTGCCCACCGCGATCACATCGTTGTGGAACACACCGGCATCGATCACCGCCGGGTTCTGCTGGGCGTAGACCACGCCGTCGTCCCGCAGGCCGTGCAGGCGCGCGACCGCCTGGGAGGCTTCGAGGGTCTGGCGTGCCGGGTACTTTTGCGGCGCCGGGTAGCGGGTGTCGAACGCGCTGCGGCCGAACACGAAAAACTCTACGCCCGCCTCGCCATAGTCCCGGCAGAAACGCGTGTGGTTGGCCGCGCCTTCGTCGCCGAACTGCGCCACCGCCGGCAGCGCGGCGTGGTGGGCGAAGTGCTTCGGGTCAGCGAACATCGACCCCAGCACGCGGCTGGTGGTCGGGTGTTCGATGCTGCGGTGGTATTTGCAGTTGAGGTTGGCGGCGGTGAAATGCACGCGACCGTCAAAGGTGTCGGCGCTCGGGCTGACGGTCGCGGCATTGGCCACCCACATGCTCGACGCCGAGCAACTGGCAACCAGCAGCGGCATGGCTTGCTTGGCGGCCTGCTGGATGACTTGTGCGTCGGTGCCGGCAAAACCGAGGTTGCGCAAGGCGGCCACATCCGGACGTTCCTGGGGCGCCAGCACACCTTGCACAAAGCCCATTTCCATCAGGGCCTTCATCTTCGCCAAGCCTTGCAGCGCAGCTTCCTTCGGGTTGGAGGACTGCTGGCTGTTGCTTTGGGACGCGACGTTGCCGTAGGACAAGCCGCCGTAGTTATGGGTCGGCCCCACTAGACCGTCAAAATTGACTTCACAGGATTTCATCGGCGAGGCTCCACGAACATCTGTATTTTTATAGGCATCAAATTACTTGAACACACCACAAATCAAGTGTGGGAGCGGGCTTGCTCGCGAAAGCGGTGGTTCAGTCGCCTGAAATGTTGAATGACACACCGCCTTCGCGAGCAAGCCCGCTCCCACATTTAGATCAGCGTCACACCCGGGGTTAACGTCGCCGGTAGCACCAGGCTCGGGGTCTCAAGGGAGGCCACCGGGTACGCGCAATAGTCCGCCGCGTAATAGGCGCTGGCGCGATGGTTGCCCGAAGCCCCTACCCCGCCAAATGGCGCGCTGCTCGCAGCACCCGTCAGCTGTTTGTTCCAGTTGACGATCCCGGCACGGCTTTCCAGCCAGAACTGCTGGTAACGCGCCTCGGAATCCGACAGCAACCCGGCCGCCAAGCCGTATTGAGTGTTGTTGGCCTCGGCAATCGCCGCCTCGAAATCAGCGTAGCGGATCACTTGCAGCAGTGGGCCGAACAGCTCTTCGTCAGCGCGTTCCGTAACCTCGGTCACATCGATAATCCCCGGCGTCAGCAACGCAGCCTGGGCCTGGGGTTGAGTCATTTCCAACAGCGCCACGGCGCCATTGGCCAACAGCAATTCCTGGGCATCCATCAACGCCTTGGCAGCACCGAGGGAAATCACCGAGCCCATGAACGGCGCCGGCGTTTGGTCAAATGCGCCGACTTCGATGGTCGAGCTCACCGCCACCAGGCGTGCGAGCAACGCATCGCCCCAGGCGCCTTCCGGCACCAGCAGGCGACGGGCGCAGGTGCAACGCTGGCCAGCGGAGATAAACGCCGACTGGATAATGGTGTACACGGCCGCATCCACATCGGCCACTTCGTCCACCACCAGCGGGTTGTTGCCGCCCATTTCCAGCGCGAGGATCTTGTCCGGGCGCCCGGCGAATTGCTGGTGCAGATGGTTGCCGGTGCGGCTGGAGCCGGTGAAGAACAGACCGTCGATGCCCGGATTCGCCGCCAGGGCGATCCCGGTTTCCCGTGCGCCTTGCAGCAGGTTCAACACGCCCGCCGGCAGGCCGGCGTCGATCCAGCATTGCACGGTCAACTCGGCGACTTTCGGGGTCAGTTCGCTCGGTTTGAACAGTACGGTGTTACCCGCCAGCAAGGCCGGTACGATGTGGCCGTTAGGCAGATGACCGGGGAAGTTGTAAGGGCCAAACACCGCCACCACACCGTGGGGCTTGTGGCGCAATACGGCAGTGGCGTCGCCCAACGGGCCGCTCTTTTCGCCGGTACGTTCGCGGTAGCTTTGCACCGAGATCGCGACCTTGTTGACCATGCTGGTGACTTCAGTCGCCGATTCCCACAAAGGCTTGCCGGTTTCCTCACCGATGCAGCGGGCGAGTTCGTCAGCACGACTCTTCAGGTTGGCGGCGAAGGCTTCCAGCACGCTCAGGCGCTCTTCCAACGAACGCTTGGCCCAGGCCGGAAACGCCTGGCGTGCGGCCTGGACGGCGGACTCGACCTGCTCGGCGGTGGCGCCATTACCCGACCACACCACCTGCTGGGTCACCGGGTTCAGCGACTCAAACACTTCACCCTGGCCAGCCAGCCATTCACCTGCGATGTATAGCGAATTCATTATTTCGACTCCCGGGCAGCGGACAACGGTACGGCACGCACTTGATCACCGGCGATCAGTTGCAGGCGCTTGGCGGTCTGTTGATCGACCACCAGGGTGCCCGCAGCCAACCGCGCCGGCGCGGCGGTGATACGGCAATCTTCACGTTTGCGGTTATGGATCAGGAACGGCGTGGCGTCGTCGCCCGGCGTACCAATCGCCAGCACCAGCGCTTCGCTGTCGCGCACGGCGCGGATCTTGGTGGTTTCACACTCCACCGCCGGGCCCGCGTCGAAGATGTCGACGTAGCCCTGGTAGCTGAAACCTTCGCTCTTGAGCATGCTCAGGGCCGGCTCGGTGTCGGTGTGGACCTTGCCGATCACGTTGCGCGCGTCTTCAGACAGGAAGCAGGTGTACAGCGGAAACTTCGGCATCAGCTCGGCGATAAACGCCTTGTTGCCCACGCCGGTGAGGTAGTCGGCCTGGCTGAATTCCATCTTGAAGAAGTGCCGGCCGAGGCTTTCCCAGAACGGCGAGCGCCCGGCTTCGTCGGACATGCCGCGCATCTCGGCGATGATCTTGTTGCCGAACAGCTGCGGGAATTCCGCGATAAACAGCATGCGCGCCTTGGCCAGCATGCGGCCGTTAAGGCCGTTGCGGTAATCGGCGTGCAGGAACAACGAGCACAGCTCGGAGTTGCCGGTCAGGTCGTTGGCCAGAAACAGCGTCGGGATTTCACGGTAGATGTTCAGCTCCTGGGAGGCGCTGACCGTCAGGCCGACCCGGAAGTTGTACCAGGGCTCGCGCAGACCGACTGCACCGGCGATGGCGGAAATCCCCACCACGCGACCTTCGTCGTTTTCCAGCACGAACAGGTAGTCCGCATCACCGCGCCCGGCTTCGCCGCGAAAGGTCTTTTCAGCCCAGCCGACCCGATGGGTCAGGCGCTCTTCGTTGGCCGGCAAGGTGGTGAGGCCGGTGCCGGTGCTGCGCGCCAGATCAATCAGGGCCGGTAAATCGCTGCTGCGTACGGGACGAACGATCATGCTATCTCCTCAAACGGGCCGCCTTGCAAGCCACCCGCGAAACTCATTCTTAAACCGCTACCAGTCGAACGCTGGCACCTTCGCCGACGCCCAGGGCTTCGGCGGTTTCCAGGTCCAGGGTCACTGGCTTGCCCGGCGCGTAGTCCAGCTCCAGCATCACCGCGCGGTAATCCTGCAACTGGCCGTTGCTCACCAGGTACTGGCGGCCGACACCCTTGACCATCTCACCGATCTTCACCGGCACCACACGGCTCTGGGCGATCGAGCGAATGCCCGAGACACGCGCATGCAGGGTTGGGCCGCCGTCGAAGATGTCGATGTAATGGTCGGTCTCGAAGCCTTCGCGCATCAGGATGTCGAAGGTGATCTGCGCCCGCGGGTGCACCTGGCCCATGGCTTCCTGGGCTTCGTCGGGCAACAGCGGCACGTAGATCGGATAATGCGGCATCAGTTCGGCGAGAAAGGTCCGGCTCTTCAACCCGCACAGGCGCTCGGCAGCGGCGTAGTTGAGGTCGAAGAAGTTGCGGCCGATGGCGTCCCAGAACGGCGAATCACCGTTCTCGTCGCTGTAGCCCACAATCTCGGTGACCACCGAATCGGCGAAGCGCTCCGGGTGGCCGGCCACGAACAGCAGGCGGCCACGGGAGTTGAGCTCCGACCACGGCGAACCCACCAGCTCCGGCACCACGTAGAAGCTGGTCAGCAGGCTGTTGCCGGTGAGGTCATGGCACTGCGAAAGCACATGGATCTTGTTGTGAATCTTCAGCTCGCGGGAAGCATGCACGAAGGTCTCGTTACGGAAGCTGTAGAACGGTTCCGAGTAGCCGGCCGAGGCAACGATGGCCGAACAGCCCACCAGCTTGCCGGCGTCGGTGTCTTCCAGGACGAAGAAATAGCTTTCTTCACCGTTGAAGCTGACCTCGGCGGCGAAGGACGCTTCGCTCGCAGCGATCTTGTCGCTCAGGCGTTCGACATCATCCGGCAAGGAGGTGACACCAATCGGGCTGTCCGCAGCCAGACGCTGTACCTCGCCCAGATCAGCCATTTGCGCGGGGCGCATCACCAGCATGGTGTCACTCCTTAACTCGAAAACTCACAGGAAAAAATGCCGGACACGATCTTGAAATCAGTGAGGTCAAGTGTGGGAGCGGGCTTGCTCGCGAAAGCGGTGTGTCATTCAACATTTCAGGTGACTGAGCCACTGCATTCGCGAGCAAGCCCGCTCCCACATTTGATCTTCACAGCTTCAACTAAAGAGTCCGGCATACAAAATTTGTGTTGGGCGCCCGACTCGCCGGGCACCCAACGGTCCATCAGGCTTGCGTCAGCTTTTTCACCGCACGTTCGAAGCGGTCCAGACCTTCCTGGATATCGGCATCTTCCACCACCAGGCTCGGGGCGAAGCGCACCACATCCGGGCCGGCTTGCAGGATCATCAAGCCTTCGCGCTCGGCGGCGTTGAAGATGTCCTTGGCCTTGCCTTTCCAGGCATCGCTCAGCACGCAACCGAGCAGCAGGCCCAGGCCACGCACTTCGGTGAAGATGCCGTATTGCTGGCCAATCTTCTCCAGACGGGAAACGAACAAGTCGTGCTTGGCGTTAACGCCGGCCAGCACTTCTGGCGTGTTGATCACGTCGATCACCGCTTCCGCCACCGCGCACGCCAGCGGGTTGCCGCCGTAGGTGGTGCCGTGGGTGCCGACCACCAAGTGCTTGGCCAGGTCTTCGCGAGTCAGCATGGCGGCGATCGGGAAACCGCCGCCCAGGCTCTTGGCGCTGGTGAGGATGTCCGGCACGACGCCGTAATGCTGATAGGCGAACAACTCGCCGCTGCGGCCCATGCCGGTTTGCACTTCGTCGAACACCAGCAGCGCGTTGTTCGCGTCGCACAGGTCGCGGGCACCTTGCAGGTACGACAGTTCTGCCGGCAGCACGCCGCCTTCGCCCTGGATCGGCTCCAGCACCACGGCGCAGGTCTTGTCCGAGACGGCGGCTTTCAGCGCCTCCAGATCGTTGTAAGGCACGTGGGTGATGCCGACGATCTTCGGACCGAAGCCGTCGGAGTACTTCGACTGGCCACCCACGTTCACGGTGAACAGGGTACGGCCGTGGAAGCTGTTCAGCGCGGCGATGATTTCGTATTTCTCGGTGCCGAAGCGGTCGAACGCGACACGACGGGCCAACTTGAAGGCGGCCTCGTTGGCTTCGGCGCCGGAGTTGCAGAAGAACACACGCTCGGCAAACGTGGCGTCGATCAGCTTATGGGCCAGGCGCAGGGCCGGCTCATTGGTGAAGACGTTGGACACGTGCCACAGCTTGTTGGCCTGTTCGGTCAGTGCACCGACCAGCGCCGGGTGGGCGTGGCCCAATACGTTGACCGCGATGCCGCCGGCAAAGTCGATCAGCTCTCGGCCCGCCTGGTCCCATACGCGCGAACCTGCGCCACGCACGGGGATGAAAGCGGCAGGTGCGTAGTTGGGAACCATGACCTGGTCGAAATCGGCACGTTGCACCGGGGCTTGCTCAACGGACATCGGAGTCTCCTGAAGAGGAACGCCTGCCTGAAACTGGCGGGCGATGCAGGGATTGTAAGGACAGTTTTCAGCGCGGCCTTGCCGCCAAGCGACAACTTCTTATAGCGCCAACCCGCGATTTTCGCGGGTTTACGCCAATGCGACAAATAGCATCGCAATGGCGCAGTTTAAACCGCCCGGGCCGGTTTTGGGCGGTCGGTGAGGCACAACTATCCAATGCCGTCGCCGATGGCCGTTTTGGTCTGCTGTTGATCTCATCCGCGCACAGGAACAGCGCCATCGCCTGGAGATGCCGGCCGAGCACTG
Source organism: Pseudomonas sp. P7758 (assembly GCF_013386485.1). Taxonomy (NCBI): domain Bacteria; kingdom Pseudomonadati; phylum Pseudomonadota; class Gammaproteobacteria; order Pseudomonadales; family Pseudomonadaceae; genus Pseudomonas; species Pseudomonas sp. P7758. The sequence goes on from NZ_JACARS010000069.1 coordinate 124,235, forward strand.
ATGCCTAGCCGCGCTCGGACGGCACCGACGACAATTCGAACGGGCTGCTGCTGCGGCGCTGGTTGCGGTCTTCACGAGGGGTGGCGCCGAAGAAGTTGCGGTAGGCGCTGGAGAAGTGCGGCCCCGAGGAGAAGCCGCAGGACAGGCCGATCTGGATGATCGACTTGCTGGTTTGCATGAGCATCTGGCGGGCCTTGTTCAGGCGCAGTTCCAGGTAGTACTGGCTGGGGACGCGATTGAGGTATTGCTTGAAGATCCGCTCGAGCTGTCGTCGGGACACGCACACATGCTGGGCGATTTCGTCGGTGGTCAGCGGCTCTTCGATGTTGGCCTCCATCAGCAACACCGCCTGGGTCAGCTTTGGATGGCTGGAACCCAGGCGGTTTTGCAGCGGAATGCGCTGGCGCTCGCCGCCTTCGCGGATGCGCTCCACCACCAGTTCTTCCGAGACTGCCCCGGCCAGTTCGGCGCCGTGGTCACGGGCCAGCACTGCCAGCAGCAGGTCGAGTACCGACATGCCACCGCAGGCGGTCAGGCGGTCACGGTCCCAGTCGAACAGATGGCTGGTGGCGATGACCTTGGGGAAACGCTCGGCGAAATCGTCCTGCCAGCGCCAGTGCACAGCGGCGCGGTAACCGTCGAGCAGACCGAGCTGGGCCAGCGGATACACACCGGCCGACAGGCCGCCGATCACACACCCGGCACGCACCAGTTGCTTGAGGGCGGTGCTGAGCTGGGAGGCGATGACGGTCGGTGGCTCATCGGCCAGCAGGAACAGCTTTTGGAAACCTTCCAGCTTGCCAGCCCAGGGCTCACCCGGCAGTTGCCAGGCGCCGTCGATTGGCGGTTCGGCCTGCAAAAACGAGAGTTCGTACACCACGTCCGGATGCACCCGCTGAGCAACGCGCAAGGCCTCCTCAGCCAGCGCAAGCGTCAGTGCTTTAGTGCTGGGCCAAATCAGGAAACCAATTCGATGGGCAGTCATGGAGTGCTATCCGAAGCGAGTAACAGTAATGAAGACAAAGGCCAATGCTAGCCCGTAAACCAACACAAATCTCTAAAGCGGGTGAAGATCCAAATGTGGGAGCGGGCTTGCTCGCGAATGCGGTGGATCAGTCACCGGATGTATCAACTGATACACCGCTTTCGCGAGCAAGCCCGCTCCCACAGGGGATTGGGCAACCTCAGGATTGTGAAGCTTGCACTAATTCAGTGCATAAAAGCAGTTCTGTTTACTTCAAGCTGCCGGAAAGAAACTGCTGCAAACGCTCGGACTGTGGGTTGACCAGCACTTCGCGCGGGTTGCCACGCTCTTCGACGATGCCCTTGTGCAGGAACACCAGTTGGTTGGAGACTTCACGGGCAAAGCCCATTTCGTGGGTCACCACCACCATGGTCCGGCCTTCCTGGGCCAGGTCCTGCATCACCTTGAGCACTTCGCCCACCAGCTCCGGGTCCAGCGCCGAAGTGGGTTCGTCGAACAGCATCACCTCAGGCTCCATCGCCAGCGCACGGGCAATCGCCACGCGCTGCTGCTCGCCGCCGGACATGTGGCCAGGGAACGCATCCTTGCGATGGCCCACGCCGACTTTGGCCAGGTAGTGCTCGGCCTTTTCCCGGGCGTCTTTTTTCGACATGCCCAAGACGTGCACCGGTGCTTCCATGACGTTTTCCAGCGCGGTCATGTGGGACCACAGGTTGAAATGCTGGAACACCATCGACAGTCGCGAACGCATGCGTTGCAGCTGTTTCGGGTCCGCGGCCTTCATGGCGCCGTCCTTGTTGGCCACCAGTTTCAGCTCTTCGTTATTGAGCAGAATCTTGCCGGCGTGGGGCTGCTCCAGCAGGTTGATGCAGCGCAAAAAGGTACTTTTGCCCGAGCCACTGGACCCGATGATGCTGATCACATCACCGGCCGCGGCGGCCAGGGAAACACCTTTGAGCACTTCATGACTGCCATAGCGTTTATGCAGGTCTTGGACTTCAAGTTTGTACATGCGGTCGGTTCTCACAAAAACAGTTGGTCAGTCGTTGAGCAAGCGCCCGTGCCGCAGCGCTTCGCGCCCCGCCACCTTGGCCAGCCAGAAACCCGCTTGGGCATAACGTAGCCGTTCAACGGCAAACAGCACCCCAGGCGTGCCCGCGCAAACAATGCTCACGCGGTCGGACAAGGGATCGATCACTTCAAATATCGGGTCGCCGGCTTCGACTACGTCACCGGCTTTACGCAGGTAGCTGATCACGCCGGCGTGGGGCGCGAACAACAACTCGGTGCCTTCGAAAGGCAGGCCTTCACAGGGTTCGTGCTGCGGCGCGGGCCATTCACCACGGATCAGGCCTTGCTCGGCGAGGAACGCCAGGATGCCTTCGGCGTGAAAAATCGCTTCGTCACGGCCAGTATCGGCCTGGCCACCCAGCTCCAGAGTCGTCGCCAGGCACGCCAGGGGAATCTGCGCCTCGGGGAACGCCCGGGACAGCCGCAGCCACGGTAGCGAGCAGGCTTCGTCAAACGAACTGCCGCCTGAATCTTCCGCCAGCAGGCCGACCTTCACATTCAGATGCGCCGACAGCGAACGCCACTGCGGCCAGTGCTGCGGCAGCGCGTACATGTGCAACGCGGCCTCGGCATCGCAATGCAGGTCGAGGACCACGTCGGCGGTGCAGGCATGGCTCAGCAACACCCGCTGCATGCCTTGCAACTGGCTGCTCGGCGCCGGCAACGCATTGAGCGCATCGCTCATGGCCTGGCGGATCAAGCGCACATTGGCGTGAGGATCATCCCCCAGCTTGCCGTTGAGCAACTCGGTAACCGGCTCGCTCAACTCAACGAAGTCGCGGTTGAAATTCTTGCCGCTGCCGATCTCGAAACGGCCCTGGTGACTGCCTTGCAGCAGTTGCCCCAGGCCCATCGGATTGGCGACGGGAACCAGCTCGATCACGCCGTTGAGGGCGCCTTGCTGTTCCAGTTCCGTCAGGCGTTTTTTCAGCTCCCAGGCGGCGCGCATGCCGGGCAATTCATCCGCGTGCAGGCTGGCCTGGATATAAGCCTTGCGCTCGCCGCTGCCGAAACGAAACACCGTCAGCTGGCGTTCGCAGCCCAGGTGACCCCAGGGCAACAGGTGATCGATACGTTCCATATCAATGCTTCCGTGGAGCCAGGTAGCTCAGCCAGCGGCCTTCGGCCAACTTGAACAGGCGCACCAGGATGAAGGTCAGGCACAGGTAGAACGCACCCGCAGTGATATAGGCTTCGAACGGCAAGTAGTACTGGGCGTTCACCGTGCGTGCGGCACCGGTGATGTCGATCAGGGTGACGATGGACGCAAGACTGGTGGTCTGGAGCATCATGATCACTTCGTTGCTGTATTGCGGCAGCGCCCGGCGCAGGGCCGATGGCAGCAGGATCCGGCGGTACAGCTTGTAGCGCGACATGCCCATGGCCTTGGCTGCCTCGATCTCGCCGTGGGGCGTGGCCTTGAGGCTGCCGGCGATGATCTCGGCGGTATAGGCGCTGGTGTTCACGGCAAACGCCAGGCACGCGCAGAAGGTCGCGCTGGACAGCAGTGGCCACATGAAGCTTTCGCGCACCGCTTCGAACTGGGCCAGGCCATAGTAGATCAAGAACAGCTGCACCAGCATCGGCGTGCCGCGAATCACATAGGTGTAGAGCCAGGCAACACCGTTGACGATCGGCTGCTTGGACACGCGCATCAGGCCCAGGGGCAAGGCCGCGAGCAAGCCGAAGAACAGCGAAATGGCCAGCAGTTTCAGGGTGGTCAGCAAGCCGCCGAGGTACAGCGGCATGGCCTCCCAGATGACGTTGTAGTCGAAGATCATAGATCAGCCGCCTTTACGCCTACCGAGTAGCGCTTCTCAAGATGACGCAGGGCCAGCAACGACACGCTGGTGATCACCAGGTACATCGCCGCCACTGCGAGGAAGAAGGTAAAAGGTTCGCGGGTGGCGTCTGCCGCCTGCTTGGCCTTGAACATCATGTCTTGCAGGCCCACCACCGAAATCAATGCGGTGGCCTTGGTCAGTACCAGCCAGTTGTTGGTAAACCCGGGGATCGCCAGCCGAATCATCTGCGGCACCATCACCCGGAAAAACACCTGGAACGGGCTCATGCCATACGCCAGGCCGGCTTCGGCCTGGCCCTTGGGAATGGCCATGAAGGCGCCACGGAAGGTTTCCGAAAGGTAGGCGCCAAAGATGAAACCCAGGGTGCCGATACCGGCGGCCAAGGGGTTCAAGTCAATGTAGTCGTTGTAGCCGAGCAACGGCGCAACGCGGTTAAGCAGGTCCTGACCGCCGTAGAAAATCAGCAGGATCAGCACCAGGTCGGGGATCCCGCGGATCACCGTGGAGTACAGGTCGCCCAGCCAGGCCAACCAGCGCACCGGCGAGAGGCGCAACGCGACCCCGATCAGACCCAGAACAATGGCCAGGGCCATGGACGACAAGGCGAGCTGAAGCGTCAACCATGCGCCATCGAGGATGACAGCCCCGTAGCCTTTCAACATGATTCAGGTCCTCGAAAAGGGGGATGAAAAAATGGCGCAAACTTCAGAGATCCTGGTGCTTGCGCCATTCTGGACAGACAGCTGCGACGGTTTACTTGGCTTCTGGGCCGTAAATGTCGAAGTTGAAGTACTTGTCCTGGATTGCCTTGTACTTGCCGTTGGCACGGATCGCAGCGATTGCAGCGTTGATGCGGTCCAGGTTTTCCTTGTCGCCTTTACGTACCGCGATGCCGATACCGTCGCCGAAGTACTTGGCGTCGGTGAAGGCCGGGCCGGTGAACGCGTAGCCTTTACCGGCTGGCGTGTCGAGGAAGCCTTCCTGCAACAGGGTGGCGTCGGCTACGGTGCCATCAAGGCGACCGGCTTCTACGTCCAGGTAGATTTCGTTCTGCGAGCTGTAAGGAACAATGGTGGCGCCTTTGGGAGCCAGCACTTCCTTGGCGAAACGGTCGTGGATCGAACCGCGCTGCACGCCGATTTTCTTGCCTTTCAATTCATCCAGGCTGTCGCTGACGGCAGTGCCTTCCTTCAATACCAGGCGAGCTGGGGTCAGGTAGTAGCGGTTGGTGAAGTCCACGGACTTCTTGCGATCGTCGGTGATGGACATCGAGGACAGGATGGCGTCGATCTTGCGCACTTTCAGCGCCGGGATCAGGCCGTCGAATTCCTGCTCGACCCAGGTGCACTTGACCTGCATCTGCTCACACAGGGCGTTGCCGATGTCGTAGTCAAAACCGACGATGCTGCCGTCCGGTGCCTTGGAGGCAAACGGAGGGTAAGCCGCTTCAATACCAATCTTCAGTGGCTTGCCTTCGGCGAAAGCCTGCATGGACAGCACGGACAGCGCCAGGGCGCCCAACAGCACGAGTTTCTTCATCTTGGGACTCCATCGGTATAGGGCAAAACAGCAGTATGAGCCAGGGCCCACGATGCGAATGAGTGAAACCGAATAGCGGTGCTGCGTCCTGCGCCAGTTCAGCATCGGCGACGACGAGCGAGTGATCGGCATTCTAACGACAGGCCGGAAGCCGATATTTCCTCAATGCGACAACAATTTACAGAAGCACCGAGAAAGCGGTTCCAGCACATTGACAGCCTCTTGATTTTATGCAGAGGCAAAAGATATTAAACCTGTTAACGCTGCAAGTTGCGGGCCTATTATTCGCAAACCCTTCTAGCACGGCAAGTGTAGCGTTGGATCTAATTTTTCAGGGCGTCTAAGACGCGGGTTTTCGGGGCAACGGCGTAGCACTTTGCCTCATGTTTGGGCGTGGGGTTACACATTTGCTAGGTTCGGTAACATTCAGAAACTTCCTACAACACAATCCGATATTTATTGGCCTTGTGTAAGTCGCGCCACTGAATGACCAATCTTGGAATGCAATCAAAATGTGGGAGCGGGCTTGCTCGCGAAGGCGGTGTGTCAGTGGGTGATGTGCTGGCTGACACGCCGCCTTCGCGAGCAAGCCCGCTCCCACAGGGGTTATAGGTCGCCTGTCCGATCGCACAAAAAAGCCCCACCCGGCCTACGCCGGATGGGGCTTTGTCCCACAAACCGCCTTACGCGACGTTCATGGTCTTGTGCGTTTCGATCAGATGCGCCACCACACTCGGATCCGCCAGGGTGGAGATATCGCCCAACCCGTCGTATTCAGCGGTGGCAATCTTGCGCAGGATCCGGCGCATGATTTTCCCCGAACGGGTCTTCGGCAAGCCCGGTGCCCACTGGATCACATCCGGTGAAGCAATCGGCCCGATCTCTTTACGCACCCAGTTTTTCAACTCCAGGCGCAACGCTTCATTCGGCTCTTCGCCGTTTTTCAGCGTGACATACACATAGATGCCCTGGCCCTTGATGTCATGAGGCACCCCCACCACCGCCGCTTCCGCGACTTTCGGGTGCGCAACCATGGCGCTCTCAATCTCGGCGGTGCCCATGCGGTGGCCGGAGACGTTCAGCACGTCATCCACCCGCCCGGTGATCCAGTAGTAGCCATCCTCGTCACGGCGCGCACCGTCACCGGTGAAGTACATGCCACGGAAGGTCTTGAAGTAGGTGTCCACAAACCGGTCATGGTCGCCATACAGCGTACGTGCCTGGCCCGGCCACGAATCCAGGATCACCAGGTTACCCTCGGCCACGCCTTCAATCAGGTTGCCGAGGTTATCCACCAGCGCCGGTACCACGCCAAAGAATGGGCGCGCCGCCGAACCCGGCTTGAGCGCATGGGCGCCCGGCAGCGGGCTCATCATGTTGCCGCCGGTCTCGGTCTGCCACCAGGTATCGACGATCGGGCAACGGGATTGGCCGACGTTCTTGTAGTACCAGTCCCACGCTTCCGGGTTAATCGGCTCACCCACCGAACCCAGCAGGCGCAAGCTGCTGCCATCGGCGCCTTCGCAGGCGGCGGTGCCGGAAGCCATCATGGCGCGGATCGCGGTCGGTGCGGTGTAGAGGATGTTCACTTTGTGCTTGTCGACGATCTTCGCCACCCGGGTGATGTCCGGATAGTTCGGCACGCCTTCGAACATCAGCGTGGTCGCGCCGTTGGCCAGTGGGCCATAGACGATATAGGTGTGGCCGGTGACCCAGCCGACGTCGGCGGTGCACCAGTAGATTTCGCCCGGGCGGTAGTCGAACACGCGCTCGTGGGTCAGGGCTGCGTACAACAGGTAGCCGCCGGTGGTGTGCTGCACGCCCTTCGGCTTGCCGGTGGAGCCGGAGGTGTAAAGGATGAACAGCGCTTCTTCGGCGCCCATCTCTTTCGGCGCACACACGGTGCCCGCCACTTTCATCAGGTCTTCGTACCAGATGTCGCGATGCTGGTTCCACTTGATGTTGCCACCGGTGCGCTTGCACACGATGACTTTCTGGATGCTGCTGGTTTCCGGGTTGGTCAGGGCGTCGTCGACGTTGGCCTTCAGGGAAATTTTCTTGCCGGCACGAATGCCTTCGTCGGCGGTGATCACCACCTTGGATTTGCAGTCGATGATCCGACCGGCCAGGGCCTCTGGCGAGAACCCGCCAAACACCACCGAGTGAATCGCACCGATCCGGGCACAGGCCAGCATGGCGACCGCGGCTTCGGGAATCATCGGCATATAGATAGTCACCACGTCGCCGCGGTGCACATCCTGGCCGCGCAGGGCGTTGGCGAACTTGCAGACTTCTTCATGCAGCTCGCGGTAGGTGATGGTGCGGCTTTCGGCAGGGTCGTCGCCCTCCCAGATGATTGCTGGCTGGTCGCCACGCTCGGCGAGGTGGCGGTCCAGGCAGTTGTAGGAAACGTTGAGGGTGCCGTCGGCAAACCATTTGATGTCGACATGGTGATCGTCGAAGGAGGTCTGCTTCACCGTGGTGAAAGGCTTGATCCAGTCAAGGCGCTTGGCTTGCTCGCGCCAGAAACCGTCGGGGTTGACCACCGACTGCTGGTACATGGCCTTGTAGGTCGCCTCATCGGTCAGCGTATTGGCTGCTACTTCGGGGCGAACGGGGTACAGAGAAGCCGCACTCATCTTTCTTACCTCGGTGACATAGTTGTTGTTGTATGGCCCTGTTGTAGCCGGGCCGGACCTATAGAACCATTCGACGATGGTAGTAACAAGCCCCTACAAATTGCCCACCTATCCCCTGGCAGCGCTCTGGCCCGCGGCCCGTGGCGCTTTGCAGGTTTCTGAAAAAACCTTCATTTCGGGATTGTTACAAAAACCACCAATAGTGTTTATCAAAAGCACGGGTATATGAATATAACTCGGACGCCTAAAATCAACCTCGCCATCAAGGCACTGTGATTAACAACGTAACAGCCCCCACGAAGGCAACGTTAATCCGAACTTCCCAATCAAGTTACACACGTGGCCTCACAAGGGCCCCGTGACCCCTTTCGACCGCCAAAAGGTAAATAGTCAAATGAAAGCGTTATTAGTTATGGCCCTTAGCAGCTTGTGCGCCACCGCCGCCCTGGCCGACGAAGCCCCGACTGACGTAGCCAGCCAGAGCACCCCGATTGTTGAGGATTACACTTACAGCACCCATCTGGACGTCGCCAAAGTAGTGTCCATGAGTGAAGTCCCGGATGTATGCCAAGTAGTACCGGTAAAGATGGAATATGAAGACTCACAAGGTCAGCGTCATATTCTTCAATATCAGGTCATGGGTAACGGTTGCTCTAACGGATAATAACTTCGTTAGTTTGAACTGAACCTGATCTTATTCGCCGCAAGAAATCGTTCTTGCGGCAAAGAGCCGGCTTATCCCCTACCGCTTGAATCGAATGCTACGATTGTGGCGCCGCCACCTCACCTGCAAGGCAGGATGCATTCATGCGAGCCAGTTTCGAAAAAATCCCCACCGAGGCGAACACCTCTTGGACCCTGCTGAACAGGCGTCTACCGGAAGCGATTCCGTTTGAATGGCATCACCATCCCGAATACGAACTGACCCTGACCCTCAACAGCCGCGGGCACCGCTATATCAGCAACGATGTGGCGCTGTACGATGACGGCGACCTGGTGCTGGTGGGCCCGAACGTGCCCCATAGCTGGTCTTCCGCCGAGCTGATCGACCCCGCCAAACCGCACATTGCCCTGGTCATCTGGTTTTCCGAGGCCTGGGCGGACTCGCTGGTGCAACTGTTTCCGGAGATGGGGTCGACGCGCGCGCTATTGGCTGCTGCGCGACAGGCGTTGAGTTTCAGTGATGCTACGTCCCGGGCGCTGCGCCCGGTGATCGAAGCCATGGTCGAGCAAGACGCTTCCCAGCGACTGATCTCGTTGCTTACCGTGCTCAACACATTGTCCCGGGATATCGCCGCGCAGCGCATCGCGACGGAAAACGCCGCCCCTCACATCGTTGAAGACGCGCGCATCCGCCGCGTCCTGGACTACCTGCACGGCCACTATGCGCAACCTGTCGGCATTCCCGAGCTGGCGCAAATGGCCTGCGTCAGCGTTTCAGCCTTCCATCGCATGTTCCGCAAACATACACGCTGCACGGCGCTGGACTACATCGTCCGGCTACGCATCGGACATGCCTGCGCTTTATTGATGCAGGGCAACCTGGCGGTCAGCGCGATTTCCGAACAGGTCGGCTATGCCTCCCAGGCGTTGTTCAATCGGCAGTTCAAGGCGCACAAGGGCATGACGCCGTCACAGTTTCGGCTTCAACACGGGCATCACTTTCAATAAGCCGATTCTTCTATACGCCTTACAACAAACGCCACAATCGTACTGCTCAACGCGCCAAATCAGGCTGCCGCCCAGGCGGGCCGGGGTGATTCCATACCTGTATGCACACAACAACAAGACAGGTCACCCCATGAGCAACTACCACGCCTTCGAATGCGCCGAGCTGCCGGACGACTACAAGCGCAGCATCGTCGCGATGAAAAAGGCCCTGCGCGCGCAGATCGGCGATGTGCCTACGCTGTTCGCCGAGGTCAGCGAGTTCATCAGTACTGAAATCGCCTCGATCAAGGCACAGCAGTCCGCCTGGCCCGAGCTTGACTTTGAAACCATCGCCAACGGCCAGGTCACCGAAGCACAACGGGCAATCATCAAGCGCAGGGGCTGCCTGGTGATCCGCAACCACTTCCCCAGGGAACAAGTGCTGGGGTGGGACAAGAGCCTGCTGGACTACCTCGACCACAACCATTTCGACGAGGTGTATCGCGGCCCGGCCGACAATTTCTTCGGTAACCTCGAAGCCTCGCGCCCGGAGATATTCCCGATCTATTGGTCCGACGCCCAGATGCAACTGCGCCAACACGAGCGCATGGGCGCCGCGCAGTCGTTCCTGAATCGCCTGTGGACCTACGATTCCCAAGGCCGGCAATGGTTCGACCCAGACATCAATGCGCTATACCCCGACCGCGTCCGCCGCCGCCCACCGGGCACCAGCTCCAAAGGGCTTGGCCCGCACACCGACTCGGGCGCCCTGGAACGCTGGCTGCACCCCGCCTACCTCAAGGTGTTCGACAAGATCTACCGCAACGACTTCAAGTCCTACGACCCCTGGGACGCCGCCCATCGCACCGAAGTCGATGAATACGCCTACAAGGACACGGTGAAATGCTCGGCCTTCCGCACCTTCCAGGGCTGGACCGCACTGTGCGACATGCAGGCCGACCAGGGCGTGCTGCATACCTTGCCGATCCCCAAGGCCATGGCCTACATGCTGCTGCGCCCGCTGCTGGACGATGTCCCCGAAGATGAGCTGTGCGGCGTTGCGCCGGGCAAGGTGCTGCCAGTTTCAGAGAAATGGCACCCGCTGCTGGTCCAGGGCATGACCCCGATTCCGGACGTGCAGGCCGGCGATTCGGTGTGGTGGCACTGCGACGTGATCCACAGCGTCGCCCCCGTCGAAAATCAACAGGGCTGGGGCAACGTGATGTACGTGCCCGCCGCGCCCATGTGCCCGAAAAACCTGCGGTACGCCAAGGATGTGCTCAGGGCGTTCGAGCAAGGGGCCTCACCGGATGATTTCGCCCGGGAGGACTACGAGAAAGAGTGGAAAGACCGCTTCATGACGCCGCAACTGAACACCCTCGGCCGCAAAGGGCTGGGGCTGGAATAAGCACCGCTCCCCAAAACAACAAAAAGGGTTATCCCACATGAAAATCCCCCATCGCCTTGCCGTTGCCATCTCCCTCGCCAGCCTTTGCACGTTCGCCGCTCACGCAGCCGACAGCAAAGGCACTGTTGAAGTCGTCCACTACTGGACCTCGGGCGGGGAAGCCAAGTCTGTGCAGGTGCTGCAACAACTGATCGAGAAAGACGGCTTCACCTGGCAAAACAGTGCCGTGGCCGGCGGCGGTGGCGCTGCTGCCATGACCGTCCTCAAGAGCCGCGCCGTCTCCGGCAACCCGCCCTCTGCCGCGCAGATCAAAGCTCCGGACATTCAGGAGTGGGGCAAGCTGGGCCTGCTGACCAGCGTCGACGACGTCGCCAAGGCCAATCACTGGGACAGCCTGCTGCCCGAAAGCATTGCGCAACTGATGAAATTCGACGGCCACTACGTCGCCGTACCGCTCAACATCCACCGCATCAACTGGTTATGGATCAACCCCGAGGTGCTCAAGAAAGCCGGCGTGTCCAAAGCCCCGGCCACCCTGGAAGAACTCTACGCCGCCGGCGACAAACTCAAGGCCGCCGGCTATATCGCCATCGCCCACGGCGGCCAACCCTGGCAGGACACCACCGTATTTGAAGGCCTGGTGCTCAGCATCCTGGGCGCCGATGGCTTCCAGAAAGCCTTTATCGACAACGACGAAGCCACCTTCACCGGCCCCAAAATGACCGAAGTCTTCGTCGCGCTGCGCAAGCTGAAGACCTACATGGACCCCAACGGCGCAGGCCAGGACTGGAACATGGAAACCGCCAAAGTCATCAATGGCCAGGCCGGCATGCAAATCATGGGGGACTGGGCCAAGAGTGAGTGGACCGCGGCGGGTAAAAAAGCCGGGGCCGATTATGAATGCGTGCCCTTCCCCGGCTCACAAGGCATTTATAGCTACACCATCGACTCACTGGCCATGTTCAAACCGTCCAGTAAAAATGATACGCCGGGCAACAACGCGGCTCGCGACGACCTGGCCAAGATCGCCCTGGAGTCGCAATTCCAGAGCGTGTTCAACCAGAACAAAGGCTCCATCCCGGTGATCAAGGGCCTGGACATGAGCCAGTTCGACAGCTGTGCCCAGGCTTCCGCCAAGGACTTCGCCGAAGCCGAGAACGCCGGCACGCTGGAGCCGAGCATGGCCTTCAACATGTCCACGTCCCAGGCGGTGCAAGGGGCGGTGTTTGATGTGGTCAGCAACTTCATGAGCAATAAAGACGCGGACCCCGCCAAGGCTGGCAAGCAGATGTTTGCCAGCATCAAAGCCGCAGCCCAGTAACCCCCCGCGACCCGTTCTTGCGCCAAACGGCGCAAGAACTTCCAGACCGAATCTGCCCCAGTTCGGCGCGCTGAAACAAACGCCTACCGCCCGTCAAAAAAATCCAAGCCAGGCAAAGCCTTGTAAACCCGGACCTTGGCTGCAAACACCACCATTTTGGCCGCTCACCGAGACCATCCGCCGCAACACAAAGTCGAATTTTTCCCTATAATGCGCGGGTAAATCGGGCCTGCAATATCCCTTTACACTGGGACGAAGAGCCAGACCTGAGGCCCCCGCTGGAGCCAGTAAGCATTGCTCCGCCCCTCAAGCCTCAAGCAGAACACCCGTAACCCTGATTCCGTTTAATGCGTGCGTTAGCTGCAACAAACGATTCCTTAAGATCCACCGCGGCCTTTGGGCCGTGTGAACACCCCACCATCCGGTTTCACACGGGCACCTTAGAGCCCTCACGCAGGAGACGACACGTCATGCTGAGCTGGGACGAATTCGACAAAGAAGAAGACGGCGAAGTAGTTGCCAAAGGCGCCAACGCCGGCCACGCCACCGAAGCCAACATGGACCGCCTCGACGGTGCCGGCGCTGCTGCCGCCATCGAAGCCCGCGCCGTCACCGCCAATGACTCCGCCGCGATCATCCGGGCCAAGGCCGCCCTCGACAAACTCGACGTCGCCGAAGGCCTAGCCGAACTCGAAGGCTCCGCCGCCCGCGTCGCCGTTGACGAAAAGCGCATGATCAACTGCCGCGCCGACCTCAACCAACTCGTACCTTTCAAGTACGACTGGGCCTGGCAGAAATACCTCGACGGCTGCGCCAACCACTGGATGCCGCAAGAGGTCAACATGACCGCCGACATCGCCCTGTGGAAAAATCCGGAAGGCCTGACCGACGACGAACGTCGCATCGTGATGCGCAACCTCGGCTTCTTCTCCACTGCGGATTCGTTGGTCGCGAACAACCTGGTACTGGCCGTGTACCGCCTGATCACCAACCCGGAGTGCCGCCAGTACATCCTGCGCCAGGCCTTCGAAGAAGCGATCCACACCCACGCCTACCAGTACTGCATCGAATCGCTGGCCATGGATGAAGGCGAGATCTTCAACATGTACCACGAGATTCCATCGGTCGCCAAAAAGGCTGCCTGGGGCTTGAAGTACACCCGTTCGATCTCCGATCCGAAGTTCGAAACCGGTACCGTTGAGACTGACAAAGAGCTGCTGCGCAACCTGGTGGCCTACTACTGCGTACTGGAAGGCATCTTCTTCTACTGCGGCTTTACCCAGATTTTGTCCATGGGCCGTCGCAACAAAATGACCGGCGTGGCCGAGCAGTTCCAGTACATCCTGCGGGATGAGTCGATGCACCTGAACTTCGGTATCGATGTGATCAACCAGATCAAAATCGAAAACCCGCACCTGTGGGATGCCGAGATGAAGGAAGAAGCGACCCAGATGATCCTGCAAGGGACTCAGCTGGAGATCGAATACGCGCGTGACACCATGCCGCGTGGGGTGCTGGGGATGAACGCGGCGATGATGGAGGACTACCTCAAGTTCATCGCTAACCGTCGTCTGTCGCAGATTGGATTGAAGGAAGAGTATCCAGGCACCACCAACCCGTTCCCGTGGATGAGCGAGATCATGGACTTGAAGAAAGAGAAGAATTTCTTTGAGACTCGTGTGATCGAGTATCAGACTGGTGGTGCGCTTAGCTGGGATTGATTCCTTAGCCAACTGAATAGCCCTGACTTGTTCAGGGCTTTTTTGTATTTGCAGAGTGCCAAATCCTACAGTCTCGTAGGAAATTTCGTAGACGTGCTAGTGGCCACTCAGTATCGTCCGAGGACTTTCTACCCTCGGCGACTGTATGGATATTACAAAAGACAGCATCGACTGGAGCGACGAGGAATTAGCCGCGGCAGTCGAGACCTACTTGAAGATGTTGGCGTTGGAGAAGAGCGGCCAACCCTTTAATAAAGCCCATGAAAACCGATTGCTACGTCAGGGACCAATCGCAGGTCGTACAGAAGGCTCCATCGAGTTTCGCATGCAGAATATCTCTGCGGTTCTGGTCCAAATGGGCCTGTATCGGATCAAGGGGTACAAACCTGCAAATAACGTGGGCTCGGGAGTAGAACAACAGATTCGCAAAGCCCTCACTGCCCTTCGTATATTTGAATCAGATGAAACAGCGCAAACTGCAGATGAACAAACCCTCGTCCGCCGAGCATCCAAGCTACTGCAGCAGCCCATCGAGAAGGTGCCGGACGGAATTGCGAAGCCACAGAAAGTGTCCATTGTCGGTACGGCTTTTGTTCGCGATCCCAAAGTACGCGCTTGGGTATTGAATGAGGCCAATGGCATTTGCGAAGGCTGCGGTTCAAACGCTCCCTTCGAAGTGGATGGCTTGCCATTTCTTGAAGTACATCACGTCAAGCACCTCGCCCAGAAGGGTTCGGATCGCATCACCAATGCTGTAGCCTTGTGCCCGAATTGCCATCAGCGTTGTCACCGATCAAGTGACCGCGGTGACTTCACCAAAGGGCTTTACTCGAAAATCGAAAGATTGAAAGAAGAGTAAACTTCTGTGGTCACAACTGATGTATTACCAAAATTACGAGATAGGACCGAGACCCGCCCGTGAACCCAGACATGCTCGAATCCGGCCCCTTGGATGCCAAAGTACTCTCCGTCTTTGACTTCGACGGCACCCTGACCCACCACGACAGCTTCGTGCCGTTCCTGAAGTTCGCCTTTGGTAAAGGCGAGTTCGTGCGCAGGATGGTGAAGCTGGCGGTGCCTGGCGCGCAGTTTCTGTTGCGCGTCATTAGCCGTGATGAGCTCAAGGCGCAGTTGATCCGCACCTTTATGACCGGCGTGGACAAGGCGTGGGTTCAGCAGAAAGCGGAAGCGTATTGCCAGGCGTATTGGAACAAGCTGATGCGCCCAACCGGGCTGCAATCGGTGGCCGATGAGGTGAAGTCCGGGGCGGTGGTGACGCTGTGTTCGGCATCGCCGGCGTTGGTGTTGCAGCCGTTTGCGGATCGGCTTGGGATCCGGTTGATCGGCACTGAGCTTGAGGTGGTTGACGGAGTATTGACGGGCAGGCTCACCGGGAATAATTGCCGGTGTGAGAATAAGGTGCTTCGGCTTGAGGCGGTTTATGGGGATCTGGGGGAGTATCGGCTCAGGGCCTGGGGTGATACGCGCGGGGATCGGGAGTTGTTGGCGGCGGCGCAGGATGCGCATTTTCGGCATTTTCATGCGAAGAAGAAACGAATCAAGCAACGCTGAATCGCCTGGACGACCTATCTGTGTGCGCTGGATTGACTGCCTTAGGCGGCGATCCAGTTTTCCACGATCAAGCCATTCACTCGCTTGAACTCACCTTCGTTGTTAGTCACCAAGACCAATCCTGAGCTTCTGGCGTGGCCCGCGATATGCAGGTCATTTACGCCGATTGGAGTGCCCTTCTTTTCGAGATCGGAGCGGATCGAGCCGTAGTGAAAAGCGGCCTTGTCATCGTAGTGAATGACGTCAAGCCGGGAGATGAAGTCCTCCACCGCCCGAGTATTTTTCTCAACAAACTGGCTTTTTTCGGCCCCGTGCATCAATTCCGCAAGGGTGATCGAAGAGATCACCATACGACCTACATTCGCATTAAATTTTTCCAGTATTTCCATAGGCCGACGCTTGATGATGTAGATCACGATGTTCGTATCAAGCATGTACTTAATCATCAAAGGACTCTCGCTCTTGCTGGGTTTGGTCGGCGCGCTCCTCCATAAAATCATCAGATACCGATTCGCTTGCAAGGAAAAAGCTGTCCCAAGTGTTTTCAACCGGCGAAATAATCAGTTCGCGCCCCACGGCACGCACCTCTACAGTTTTCACCCCAGCGGGAAAACGCATGTCAGCAGGGATGCGGATATTTTGTGTACGGTTATTGGTGAAGATCGTTCCAGTAGACATAAGGAACACCTCTCTAGGCATGGGAAGACAGGTAAGAATGATAGTTTGCAGGTGCTCTATTGCATAGCTCTATAGCAGCTACCCGACGAGCGTAGCCGAACAGGTAGCTGTTGGTAGCGGCGCAGGAAGCGCATTTTCATGCGAAGAAGAAGTTGGGCAAGTTGCGGCGGTGATGCGGGTGGATAGGGTCTGCGGGTAGACCGAGTTGATCCCATCGCAGCCTCGCTGGGGCTCGACAGCTCCCACAGGGGATCTCTGTAGGTTCTAAGGGTGGTGTGAATTCGTTAGATTGGCGCTTTGAGGTCCACGCCGAGTGCCGTTGCGAAGGCTTTGACCAGCGGGCTTCGTGGGGCGTTGTGGCGCAGGATGAGGTTGAACGGTGTGCTCAGGTGGATCTGCTCCGGGCATAACACGCGCAGGCGCCCTTCTCTCACCAGCGGCGCGGCGTAATGTTCGGGGAGGAAGCCCAGGAAGCGGCCGGTGAGGATGAGGATGGCGACGGCTTCTACCTGTGAGGCCGAGGCGGACTGGCTGTCGTAGCTGACGAAGTTGGCCTTGTCGCTGTGGATCGCGTAACGATGGTTGACCACTTCATGCTGGCGCAACACATCTGCGTTGATGTCACTCGCTTCAAACAGCGGATGTCCGACGGCGCAGTACGCGTGGGACTTTTCTTCGTACAGCGGGAAATAATCGAATTCTTCCCGCCGCTGGTACACCGGGACGATGCCGACAATCAGCCGCCCTTCCACCACGCCCCGCTCAACTTCGTCCAGTTGCGAGGCATGCAGGCGTAATCTTATTTTTGGCGACTCTGTATGTAATCTTCCCAGCGCATTAATCAGCGGTGAATTAACGTCGGAGACGGTGTTATCAATAACGCCCACACTAAGGTCGCCGATCAGTTCGTTCTGTGCTGAACTAAGCTTGTCTCTGAAACTGTCTACCGAGGCAAATAATTCAATGGACGCTTGATAGACTAATTTGCCTTCTTCGGTCAGGCCAAACCCTTCCCGCCCTCGCGTACACAGGCGCATGCCGATGCGAATTTCCAGGTCGGAAATCTGCTTGCTGATCGCCGCCAGGCCCACATTCAGCTCGTTCTGCGCCGCGCTGAAGCCGCCCGCTTCGACCACAGCCTTGAACACCCGCAGCAATTTGAAGTCCAGGCCGCTGAGTTGCAGGGGCGGTCTTGTGCCGGGTTTTGGCGGTATGTTTCCAGAATTGGAAAGTGGGGTTTCCATAATACGTGTTGACCTCAAGTGCCATATTCAACAGGCTTTGACCTACTCCATGAACATCGCCGGGCGGCAATAATGAACATACTTAACCGCCCTTGGCAACCTTGAATATAGCGGGTTGAACAGCTTTTACCGGCTGATTTAACGCCCCTAAAAACCTGACACTTCGATCAGGACTTTTCGTTTTGCTACTGCCCTCCGAATCCATAAGGCCAAGCCACGTCCATCGGGCTTGTCACTTCTAAAAACAAGCGTGAGGAACACCATGTCTCAGCCCACCGATCGCCTATGGGGTGCTCGTTTCAAGTCCGGCCCGTCTGCTGCTTTGGCGGCGCTGTCCCGTTGCCCCGAGCGCTATTTTCGCCTGACGCCCTACGACCTGGCCGGCTCCCGGGCCCATGCCCGTGAGTTGCAGCGCGCCGGGTTGCTGGATGAGTCGGAAACCTTGCGCACCCTGGAAGCGCTGGACCGCATCGGTGAGGACTTTGCCGCTGGCCGCCTGCACCCGACGCTGGATGACGAGGATGTGCACACCTTCATCGAGCGGGTGTTGACCGAGCGTTTGGGCGCCCTAGGTGGCAAGTTGCGCGCCGGGCGTTCGCGTAATGACCAGACGGCCAACGATTTGCGCCTGTTCCTGCGGGACCACGCGCGCACCATCACCACCGAGGTGCTGGGGTTGCAGCAGGCGCTGGTGGACCAAGCAGAGCAGCATATCGAGAGCATCTGCCCGGGTTTCACCCACTTGCAGCAGGCGCAGCCGATTGTGTTCGCCCATCACTTGCTGGCTCATGCGCAGTCAATGCTGCGGGACGTGCAGCGCCTGGTGGATTGGGATGCGCGTACGGCGTTGTCGCCGCTGGGTGCTGCAGCGATGGCGGGCTCGGCAATTGCTCGCCAGCCGGAGCATTCGGCCAAGGAGATGGGTTACACCGGGCCGTGCGAAAACTCGATTGATGCTGTAGCCAGTCGTGACCACGTGGCGGAGTTTCTGTTTGTGGCAGGCATGCTCGGGGTGAATATTTCGCGGCTGTCGGAGGAGTTTTGCCTGTGGTCGTCGCGGCAGTTTCGCTGGGTGCAGTTGGACGATGCCTACGCCACCGGTAGCTCGATCATGCCGCAGAAGAAGAACCCGGACATTGCCGAATTGGCGCGGGGTAAAGCGGGGCGGTTGATTGGCAACCTGACCGGGCTGATGTCCACGCTCAAGTCGTTGCCGCTGTCGTACAACCGCGATTTGAGTGAAGACAAGCACAGTGTGTTGGACAGCGTGGATACCTTGCTGCTGGTGCTGCCGGCGATGGCCGGGATGGTCGCGACGATGAAGGTGCAGGTGGAAGAGCTGCGGCGTCAGGCGCCGATGGGTTTCACATTGGCAACTGAGGTGGCGGATTGGCTGGCAACTCGTGGTGTGCCGTTCAAGGAGGCCCATGAGATTACCGGTGCCTTGGTGCAGGCCTGTGAGAAGCATGAAATTGAATTGTGGGAAGCCTCGCCGGCGTTGTTGGCAGAGGTGGATACGCGGCTGACGCCGCAAGTGCGTGAGTGCCTGACCCTGGAAGCGGCGATTGCGGCGCGCAGTGGTTGGGGTGGTACGGCGCCGGAGCGGGTGCGGGAGCAGATTGGGCGGTTGAAGGTGGCCCTGGCTGCGCAACAGAAGTGGGCAGAAAACTACACCGGCTTTCGAATTTAAAGATCGTTCCCACGCTCTGCGTGGGAATGCCTCTTGTGATGCTCCGCGTCACGCTTTTGGGACGCAGAGCATCCCTTGCTGCATTCCCACGCAGAGCGTGGGAACGATCAGTGTATTCAGTTGTTTTGGAGAGTCACCATGAAGCAAACCCCGGCAGAGCGCTTGCAAGCCGAGCGCCAGCAGACCGAGAACCAGTTCGATATCACCCAGTACGAGCACGTGCCCCGTCGCTATTACGGGCGGATGTTTTTTGCCACGTTGATCGTGATCGCACTGGCTGCCTTGCTGCGTGCATTCGCCAACGGTCAGATCGAATGGTCCTACATCGGTCAGTTCCTCACGTCCGAGGCGATCATCTGGGGCCTGGTGAACACCATCATCATGTCGATCCTGGCCATGGCGCTGGGCGTGGTGATCGGGGTGATCACGGCGATCATGCGCATGTCGGCCAACCCGATCCTGCGCTACGTGGCCATCACCTACACCTGGCTGTTCCGGGGTACGCCGCTGATTCTGCAACTGCTGTTGTGGTTCAACCTGGCGCTGATTTTCCCGGTGATCGCGATTCCCGGGCTGTTCAGCATCGACACCGTGGACCTGATGACACCGTTCGTGGCCGCCCTCCTCGGCCTGAGCATCAACCAGGGTGCCTACACCGCTGAGGTGGTGCGCGCCGGCCTGTTGTCGGTGGACACCGGCCAGTACGAAGCCGCCAAGTCGATTGGCATGCCGAGCCTTCAGGCGCTGCGTAGGGTGATTCTGCCCCAGGCGATGCGGGTGATTATTCCGCCTGTGGGCAACGAGTTCATCAGCATGGTGAAAATGACCAGCCTGGCGAGTGTGATCCAGTACTCGGAGCTGCTGCACAACGCGCAAAACATCTACTACGCCAACGCCCGGGTCATGGAGCTGCTGATTGTTGCAGGCATCTGGTACCTCGCGGTGGTGACTGTTCTTTCATTCGGTCAGAGCCGCCTTGAGCGTCGTTTTGCCCGCGGCGCCGGCAAGCGTTCGTAAGCCCTGACTGAGGAGATTTGCCCCATGAGAAGCATCGTCAAGGCCGTGAACCTGAACAAGTATTACGACCAGTATCACGCGTTGCAGGACATCAACCTGGAAGTCGAACAAGGCGAAGTGCTGTGCATCATCGGCCCGTCCGGTTCCGGCAAAAGTACCCTGCTGCGCTGCGTCAATCAGCTGGAAAAAATCGACAAGGGCGGCCTGTGGGTCGACGGCGAACTGGTGGGTTACCGGGTCGTCGGCAACAAGCTGCACGAATTGAATGAATCACAGATCGCCCGTCAGCGGTTGGCCACCGGCATGGTGTTTCAGCGCTTCAATCTGTTCCCGCACATGACCGTGTTGCAGAACATCATCGAGGGCCCGTGCCAGGTGCTCAAGCGCTCGCCCAAGGAAGCCACCGAGGATGCGTTGGAGTTGTTGGCCCGCGTCGGCCTGGCGGACAAGCGCAATGCCTACCCGGTGGAGTTGTCCGGCGGCCAGCAACAACGTGTGGCAATTGCCCGTGCGCTGGCGATGCGCCCCAAGCTGATGTTGTTTGACGAACCCACGTCAGCCCTCGACCCGGAGCTGGTAGGAGAAGTGCTGTCGGTGATGCGCGATTTGGCCACCACCGGCATGACCATGATTGTGGTCACCCATGAGTTGGGCTTCGCCCGCGAAGTGTCCAACCGCATGGTGTTTATGGATGCCGGCCAGATTGTGGAAGCCGGCAGCCCGGAAGAAATTCTAATAAGCCCACAAAACCCGCGTACCCAAAGCTTTATTTCTGCCGTTCGCACTTAACTAAAAAACTAACGAGAACGCCCCCATGAAAAATCTGTTTCTTCCAAGTTTGCTCGTAGGCCTGATGGCCTCCACTTCGGTTTTGGCGGCATTGCCGGCAGCGATCAAGGACAAGGGTGAGATCAGCGCGGCCATCGTGCCGAACTACCCGCCGATGGATTTCAAGGACACCGCCACCAACAAGCTCACCGGCCTGGACTTTGACCTGGGCAACGCCCTGGCCGAGCGTTTGGGGGTGAAGATCAAGTGGCAGGAAACCGGCTTCGAACAAATGCTCAGCGGCCTGACCACCAAGCGCGTGGACATTGTGCTGTCGGGCATGACCGACACTGCCGAGCGTCAGAAGGCGGTGACCTTTATCGACTACTTCACCAGCGGCCCGCAGCTGTACACCCTGGCCAAGCGTGAAGACCTCAAGGAATTGACTGACCTGTGCGGTAAAAAAGTCGGCACCAGCCGACGTACGACCTGGCCGTCGGAAATTGCCGCATGGAGCAAGAAAAACTGCGAGAAGGCCGGTAAGCCAGCCATCGTGGTGATTGGTACCGAGGGCTCGGCGGATGCGCGGGCTCAGTTGCAGCAGAACCGTCTGGATGCGGCGATGCAGGGCAGTGAAACCATTCCTTACCTGATGTCGCTGGACAAGGGTAAGTACAAGCCAGTGGGCCTGGCGATTTCCAAGCAGTTCACCGGGCTTGGGATTGAGAAGAGCAATACCGAGTTGGTCACGGCCATCAGTGAGGCGTTGCAGGGCATGATTGATGATGGGACGTATGGCAAGATTCTGCAGAAGTGGGATCTGGAGCAAGGTGCGGTGGAAAAAATCAGCATCAATGCCGGCCAGTAACTCGATCTAAATGTGGGAGCGGGCTTGCTCGCGAATGCGGTGGATCAGCCAGTACAGTTGGCACTGACACACCGCATTCGCAAGCAAGCCCGCTCCCACACTGGATCTTCATCGCCTTGAAAAAAGAATAAGGACATCCGCCCCACCGTGGCCACGTACTCCCTGGTAATCCGCCGCCTGATGATCTGCTCGGTGACCATCGTCGTCAGCCGCGCCATGACCAGCCCGTTGCTCGCGCTGTTGCTGAGCACCCGCCTGGGCCTCAACCAGCAAGACATCGGCTTGCTGATGGGCATCGCCGTGTTCATCGCAACGCTGCTGGGCCTCTACGGTGGCTACATCATCGACCGCCTGGAAAAGCGCAAGCTGCTGATCCTGGCGATGCTTTCCAGTTCCATCGGTTTTCTGTTGCTGACCTTCGCCAGCAACCTGTACCTGACCACCCTGACCCTGGTGATCACCGAAGCCGCTTCGGCACTGTTCCTGATCGGCTCCAAGGCGATCATCAGCGAGAATCTGCCGGTGGGCCAGCGGGCCAAGGTGTTTTCCCTGCGCTACACCCTGACCAATGTCGGCTACGCCACCGGCCCGATGCTCGGCGTGGTGATTGCCGGGCAGATGCCCCTGGCACCGTTCCTGATCGCCAGCGCGATTGCCTTTGGCAGCCTGTTCCTGATGATCGGCATCCCACCGACCCAGCGCGACGACAGCAACAAACCCTTAAGTTTTCTCAGCACCCTGAGGACCCTGCGCAGCGATCGCACCTTGATCCTGTTCACCAGCGGCAGCCTGTTGAGCACCATTGTCCACGGGCGCTACACCCTGTATCTGTCGCAGTTTCTGCTGGTGGCCTACAAGCCGGAGAACGCGCTGAAAATCCTCTCTGCGGTGCTGGCGTGCAACGCGATCACGGTGATCCTGATGCAGTACCAGATCGGCCGCTTCCTCAAGCGTGAACAACTGCGCTACTGGATCGTGCTCGGCACCTCACTGTTTATTGCCGGGTTGATCGGCTTCAGCATGGCGGACGGCCTGGTGTCGTGGTGTGTCGCGATGTTTGTGTTCACCCTCGGGGAGATGATCATCTACCCGTCCGAGTTCCTGTTTATCGACACCATCGCCCCGGACGCCCTGCGCGGCAGTTATTACGGCGCACAAAACCTGGCGGCATTTGGCGGCGCCTTGAGCCCGGTAATCTGCGGCTACCTGCTGATCAATGCATCCCCCGCCTCTATGTTCTATGTACTCAGCGGGCTGACGGCGGTGGGTGGCACCTTGTGTTTCCTGAGTGGCCGGCGTGTGGTGGTCCGTGCGTAATTTCTACTGATATTTGCTCGATATCCCGCTATTAATAGCGAAATCTCTCACGGACCCGAGCCCCATGAAATTCGACACGGCCTACAGCCTGAGTCTCGACGACAAGCTGTCGATCTATGACGTGCGCGACCTGAATTTCGACGAAACCGCCGCCTTCGATTCCGACAAGGACAGTTTCCTGTGCCCCAACGACGAATGCCGGGCGGCGTTTGCGGCGGGCAATGTGTTGGGCACGTTCAATGCAAAAAACGTCAATTACCTGCGCACGCCCCACTTCAAGAACATCCCCAGCACCCGGCATATTGAAGGTTGCCGGTACGCCAGTCGCCCTGCCGGAAAAGGCGAATCTGAGGATGGGCCGGAGGAAAACTTCCCGTCGGAATTTGTCCTGACGCGGCGCCAGTACGAACGCAAAACGCCGGTCATCGGTGCTGAGGGTGGCACCGCACAAGAGCCGCCGAAAACGCCGGCAACCCGCAACGCCTTGTCTCACAGCTCAAGCGACACCACCCCGGACAAGACCAGCGTCT
The DNA here is from genome assembly GCF_013386485.1 of Pseudomonas sp. P7758. Lineage (NCBI taxonomy): Bacteria > Pseudomonadati > Pseudomonadota > Gammaproteobacteria > Pseudomonadales > Pseudomonadaceae > Pseudomonas > Pseudomonas sp. P7758. Next base: position 148,058 of record NZ_JACARS010000069.1, read on the forward strand.
TTGCCCACCCGGTGGAATGCTACGTGTCCAATATCGGCGACAAGGACAAGCTCAAAAGCATGCCCTTGAAGATCGGCGAGCACACCGCGACCTACTGGACGTTTTTCAAGAAGATCGAATACCTGCAAGACAATAAAGGCCTGATCTACTGGGGCAGGATCAAGGAGATCAAGGACTACACCAGCAGCTTTCGCATCGACTTCGAAAAGAAAGCCTGGCTCGACAAAAAGCCCTATTCCATCAACGTTTACCTGAGCAAAAAACTGATCGAGAACTACCGCAAGCGCAAGGCGTTCCTGGAGCAGATCAAGGCCGCGGTGGACAGTGATCGAGCGCTGTATTGCTTCTTCTACGGGGTAACGCCGGAGCTGAAACAGGTGCCAAGCAAGAAAAACCCCGAGCAGACGTTCGGGGTATTCAGTGCCAATATCGAGAACCTCGATCACCTGATTATTCGCGAGGCGCCGGGGTTGGGAGAACGGTAATGCGATTCCAGGTCAGGCCCTTCGGCTGAATAAACGGTACTTTTCACGTGCAAGTGCGGCGCCCGCAGGATCCAAGCCGCCTACCGTGACCAACCAGTGAATCAGCATTTCCTCATCCGGTAAATGAAGCCCCTTCACATCTTTCAAGCTTCGAGGCGTATGGTTGATTCGAGCGTCGTAATGCAGAGCGCTCCAAGGCATTGCAACAAGATCCACGCCTTCTGCGTCCATCTCAAAACTCCGCAATATTTCGTTGATTTGAGTCTGCGCACTCCGATCACCCCGCTGCTGTAGAGAGTACGACTCGACCAAACTGACGAATTGCTGCTCAGGCACAGACGGGTCAACCAAATCCAAAACATCAGACTTCAAGGCGAGATCCAAAACACCACTCATCCACCGATTAATAAAGGTGCGCACGAAGCCATCGGCGTCGGCTTTTTTCATATCAAAAAACAGCATGCAATAGCGGGTTTTCAGATGTATCGCCAACAGCACATGTTTACGTTGCACCGTCGCGGCATGGACCAGCCACTGATGAGGGTCGGCGTACAGGTCATCGCCCTGGCGCTCTTGTGTCGGCGTTTTTTGAACCGGGGTAATTTTTTTGCCTTTGTGAACCCGACTAAAAAAATTACCAGCCGCCTGCGTACAATTAAAACTAAGCATCAAGATATTTCCTGAACATTCTGACTGAAGTCTAAGACAAGACTCAGTCGCCTTGTACGTGTGCAGCAACCCACTCGATTTCGTAACGCTGCCTGACCGCGTAGCCGATAGCGCTCAATGTCTCTTCGCTTAATACCGACAACTCTGAATCACTCAACAAATCATGCCTGATCATTTGCGCAAGGCTCTCGCGGGCTTTCGAACGACTGTAGAGATCAAACATTCGGACGACATCGTTATCGCGATCCCTGGTGAGGCTATACAGCGTCCTGTACCGAGCCTCGGCAGAAAGCGTTTCGCGCTCGCTGATGGTCTTTGCATCAGCCAGTACGCCTAGGTAAAAGCGTTCAAGCGCCAATGCCCTGAGGACTTTGAACTTCTGCCAATCGCTTTCGGAAATGGACATGACATTCCCCCGGTCACTTTCTTTTGAATAGAGAAGTAACCCTAGCCTGCGGCTAAAAGAACGCAAAATCCACTTGCGTCAGACCAGCATGCTCACCATCACCACGCCCAACAACCCGATATACACCCGCGCATGCAGTGCATCCGGGATGCGGCCGATCCACGGTGTGGCCAGGCGAATGCCCAGCAGCGAACCCAGGGTGAGGATGGCAAACGCCAGCAAATCGACATAGCCGACAAACCACGCGCCCAATTGCACCTTGGCGAATCCCGCCATGAGCATGTAGGTAAATGTACCGGCCAGCGCCACCGGCACGCTCAGCGGATTAGCCATGGACGTGGACTGGGACATGCTCAAGCCACAACGGCGTAACAGCGGCACGGTCATCACGCTGCCGCCCACCCCCAGGAAGGTCGCGATCAGGCCAATGGCGATGCCGCCGCCCGTCACTTCCATGCCGCTCAGGCGTCGTGGCTGGAGTGTGTCGTCCTGGCTGAGAAAGCCCCTGCGCAACAGACAATCGACGATGGTGATGGCCAGGTAGGCGATAAAGGCGTACCGCATGAAATCGCCGCTGGCGAACATTGCAGCCCCTGCCCCCAGCACGGCGCCAACCCCGATGTACCCGCCCAACGGCCACAGGTAGTGGAGAATCAGATTACCTTTGCGACGGTGTTTTCCAGTGGCGATCAGCGCGTTGACGATCATCACGCAGGTCGAGGTGGCGACCGCGATATGCATCGCTGATTCACTCACGCCCGCGTCGTGGCTGAGCTTGAGCATGCCGTACAGCAACGGCACCACCACGAACCCGCCACCGAAGCCGAACAGCACAGCGGTCACGCCGGTCATGCAGCCGAACAGTGCCAGTAATAGATAGAACATCGAGAATCGCCTTCAGTATCAGGGAGAGCTGTCGACGATAGAGATTCAAGGCTTGGCCCGCTTGCGCATGTCGGCCAATAATGTGCGAGATATTGCCACTTCCGGAATCAGCTCCATGCGCAACGTTTCCATCGCTCAGCTCGACCTGACCCCGCGAACGGTCGTGGCAATCGGCACCGACTATCCCCACGGCTATCTGCTCAAGCGCCACAGCCATCGGCGCGGCCAGTTGTTGTATGGCGCCACCGGGGTGATGCAAGTCAGCACCCAGCAAGGCAACTGGGTTGTGCCGCCCCAGCGCGCGGTGTGGATTCCCGCCCAAGTGCCCCATGAAGTGCTGATGCTCGGCGTGTCGACGCGCAGCCTGTATATCGAACCGCACGCCGTCACCGACTTGGGCACCGACTGCCACGTCATCAACGTTTCCCCCCTGATGCGCCAGCTGCTGATGGAGGCGGTGGAGCTGCCGCTGGAATACGACGAGGCCGGGCGCGACGGTGCGCTGGTCAGCCTGCTGTTGCATGAACTGGCACGCGCCACGCACTTGCCCCTGCATATCCCGCTGCCGGAGGAACCACGGCTGCTTGAGCTGTGCCTGACGTTTCTGCAGCGGCCGGACGTGCACCAGTCACCGGTTCAATGGGCGCAACAATCGCACCTGAGCCTGCGCACCTTCAGCCGGCATTTCCGCCAACAAACCGGCCTGAGCTTCGTGCAGTGGCGCCAGCGAGCCTGTGTTGTGCAGGCCTTGGCGCGGTTGGCCAGCGGTGCAAGCGTCACCCGGATCGCCCTGGACCTGGGCTATGAAAACCCGGCGGCATTTTCCAGCATGTTCCGCCGGGTGCTTGGGCAGTCACCGAGCACCTACCTGGAAGGGGCGAAATAGAGCGGCGGCAGCGCTATCGGAAAATCCAGTTGATGAGCGGTCAAAACAACTGTACAAAAACACAGTATAGTTTGCCCTCCCCCGTCGAACCTGGAGAAAGTCCATGTCCTCTCTGGCAATGAGCAGCACTGTAGAACAGCAGATCGTCCTTCATCAATTCACCCCACGGCACAGCGTCCAGGCCCGCCTGATGCTGGGCTGGAGCCGGGAAGACCTGGCCCGGGAAGCGGATGTGGAAGTGGACGCCCTTCAACGTTTTGAAAGCCATGGCGACGTGGACGATGCTGTCCGCCTGAGTGTGGCGTTTCGCCTGGAGGCTGAAGGGTTGGTGTTTTTCCCGGGCTTTGCGCCGGGTTGGGGGATGAATGTGCGGGGCTCTTTGCCACTGTCGTCAGAGCATTCAGTGCTTGAAACGGTTGAGTAAGATTTCTCTTCGCGCTGACGCTTATCCCTATTTAGGTATATCCTCTCATGAGTTCATGGAAGCCACTCCTCTGGGTGGGCGGTAGCAAGAAAGATCTGCAGCAAATGCCTGGGCCTGTTCAAGATGTGTTTGGCTTTGCGCTCCACCTCGCCCAAGGAGGAGGCAAGCACTCACAGACCAAGGCATTGAAAGGGTTTGGCGGTAACGCGGTACTTGAGGTGGTGGAGGATTTCGACAGCAACACTTATCGTGGCGTGTATACCGTCCGTTTCGACTCAGCTGTTTATGTCCTTCATTGCTTCCAGAAAAAGTCGACGAAAGGCATCGCTACAGCACAGCACGACATACAACTGATCAAACAGCGACTCAAGGCGGCGCAGGATCATGCACAAGCATCACAACGCGATTGAGATCGAAGAAAGCACCGGCAATGTCTATGAAGACATCGGGCAGCCCGACGCCAGTGAAATGCAGGTCAAGGCACAGCTGGCGACGAAGATTGGTGAGATTCTCAAGGCACGTAGCCTCACTCAGGCACAAGCCTCCGTCATTCTCGGTTTATCCCAACCCAAGGTGTCTGAAATGCTGCGTGGCAGGTTTCGGGGTATCAGTGAAGCCAAAATGCTTGAGTGTTTGTCGCGCCTGGGGCGCGATGTGCAAATCGTTATTACGGCTGCGCCAGCTTCACGTACTCAAGGACGTATTGAAGTGCTATTCGCCTGAGTTGCCCTAGGTTCTGGCTCCCGCAAGTTCACGCCTGCAACTGCAACGCCCGACGGATCATTTGTGGCGGTTGGCCAAACGCTCGCAGGAAGGCTCGACGCATGCGCTCCGGGTCACCGAAGCCCGTCTCCCGGGCGACAACGTCGATGGAGTGGCTGCCGGATTCGAGCATCAACCTCGCCGCTTCAATGCGCAGGTGTTCTACCGCCTTGGCCGGCGATTGCCCGGTTTCGGCGCGGAACAGTCGGCTGAACTGACGCGGGCTGAGGTGTGCCGCTTGCGCCAGTTGCTCTACCGAGAGGTCCTCGTGCAAGTGCCCTTTGGCCCACGCCAGGGCGGTTTGTACGCGGTCGGACTTTGGGTCCAGTTCCAGCAACGCCGAGAACTGTGACTGGCCACCGGCACGGCGATGGTAAACCACCAGTTTTTTCGCCACGTCGCGGGCCACTTCCACGCCCAAATCGTGCTCGACCAGGGCCAGGGCCAGGTCGATGCAGGCGGTCATCCCGGCAGAGGTCCAGAGCGGGCCATCGACGGTGAAGATCCGGTCTTCCTCCAGCTTCACGTTGGGGTAGCGCTGGCGAAACGTCATGGCGTGGTACCAGTGGGTGGTTGCCTTGCGCCCTTCCAACAGGCCGGCCGCTGCCAGGTGGAACGAACCGGTGCAGGCCGATGTAACCCGGCGCGACGCCGTCAACGACGCTTGCAGGTACTCCACCATGCCAGGAGTGGGCTTAAGTAGTTCGTTGTCCCCCAGCACCAGGATCGTGTCGTAGACCTGCTGCCCGAACGCCAGGCTATCAATGGCAAAGCCCATGGAGCTTTTTATCGGCCCGCCATGCTCCGACAACAAGTCCACGCGGTAGAACGGTCGCCCCACCACGAAGTTGGCAAACTCGAACACGCTGCTGGTGGACAGGCTGAGCACCTGGAAACCGGGAAAAAGCAGGATACCGACGGACACCATGGCCAAACCTCATGTCTCTAAAGGAGGGATATACGACATTGCAGCCACCACATTACACCCATAATCTTGGTTCCAACAAGGCCGACCCCCTCCCCGGCCCATTTGGAGCAACTGCCATGTCGCAACACAAAGGTTATGCCCTGATTACCGGTGCCTCGTCAGGAATTGGTGCGGTGTATGCCGACCGCCTGGCCCGTGCCGGCTACGATCTGATTCTGGTGGCCCGCAACCAGCAACGTCTGGAGCAGTTGGCAACACGCTTGAAAGCCAATACCCAGCGTGACGTGCAGGTGATAGCGGCCGATCTCAATCTGCCAGCCGACTTGGCGCGAATCGCCCGGATCGCGCACGAAGACAGCCGTATCAGCCTGCTGGTGAATAACGCCGGTGTGGGCGCCACGGCTTCGCTGCTGGAGTCGGATGCCGACAAAATGGACGCGATGATTCTGCTGAACGTGCTGGCGCTGACCCGCCTGGCCAAAGCCGCGGCAACCAACTTTGTCGCCCAAGGGCGTGGCACGATTATCAATATCGGCTCGATTGTCGCTCTCGCTCCCAAAGTGCTGAACGGCGTGTATGGCGGTACCAAAGCGTTCGTGCAGGCGTTCAGCGAATCGCTGCAGCATGAGCTGAGTGACAAGGGCGTAGTGGTCCAGGTGGTGCTGCCAGGCGCTACCGCCACGGAGTTCTGGGACATCGCCGGCCTGCCTGTGAACAACCTGCCGGAAGCCATGGTGATGACCACCGAAAACCTGGTGGACGCCGCCCTGGCAGGCCTCGCCCAAGGCGAAGCCGTGACGATTCCGTCCCTGCCGGACAGCGCCGATTGGGACACCTACGAAAGCGCACGGCTGGCCCTGGGCCCGAACCTGTCGCACCGTGAACCCGCCGCTCGTTATGGGTTGAAGTAATCCGGACTAGCGCAGGCCGGGTGTAAACGCAGGCTTCCTGATTGCATGGGAGGCCTGCTCATACCCGTAGGCGACCGACAGCAACGTGGCTTCGCTCAAATTTGCCCCATAAAAGTGAACGGCCGTTGGCATCCCTTCATCGTCCATTCCCGATGGCATGGAGATACCGGGATAACCGGCCACTGCCGAGTAGTAGTAACTGTACGAGTGAAAATTGGACACTATTGCATCAAGCTTATGCTCGGCCAGTGGCTTATCGATGGTGCTTTTGAAAATCGGGCCGATGGCAGCCCATAACTCATTGCGCGCCTCATCACTGATATCCATCCCGTTGATCATGGTGAGCATCTGTTGATCCGGCACACCCGGACCGCTGTTGCGCTCGTTGAATTCAATCAGCTCAGCCAGCGACTTCACCGGCAAGCCTGCCCGTCCGGCCAGGTAGGCTTCAAGCTGGTGTTTAACGTCCGATAACAACGCGTCGTTATATTGTTCATGGGTTTCGTACGGGACGCCCTCACCCAGTTGACCCACGGGTACCAATGTCGCGCCCTTGCCCCGCAGCAACGTAATGGCATCCTCGAAGTGCTGCCTGTCGGCTATTTTCGCCGGGTCGTTGGCATCTTCTGCTGATAACTCAGGCAACGGCGTATAGCCGATGCGCTTGCCCACCAAGGCGTCAGGCTTGATTCCCTGGGTGTAGCGGTTGGTATCCGTCATCGCATCCAGTGCTTGCGCCGCATCACGCACGTTACGGGTGAAGGTGCCCACCGTGTCCTGGCGGGAACTGGTCATCACCCCTTCGGTACTCACTAATCCTTCGGTCGGTTTGAAACCAATAACACCGTTGTAAGCCGCCGGCGTAATGATTGAACCATTGGTTTCGACCCCCAATGCCAAGGGCACAATCCCTTGAGCAACGGCTACCGCAGAGCCCGTACTCGATCCCGCCGCCTGGCCATCCAGCCGATGCGGGTTGAGGGTCAAGCCGCCCCTGGAGCTCCAGCCATCAACCGGCGCCTCAGAGCGAAAATTGGACAATTCGCTCATGTTGGTTTTTCCAATAATCACAACGCCAGCCTTCAGCAGGTTGTCCACCACCTTGGCGTTCCTTGAAGCGGGCCTGCCCACCAGCGCCATGGAGCCACCGCTGGTCTGCATCTTGTCGCCGGTTTCGAACACATCCTTGAGCGCTATCGGAACGCCATGCAAAGGCCCGCGCACTTTGCCTTCGGCCCGTTCCAGATCCAGCGCACGGGCGTTCACACGAGCGTCAGGATTGATTTCAATGAACGCATTGCCGCCCTGCAAGCCCTTGTCCATGGTGGCGATCAGCTTCAGCGAGTCCCTCACCACCGAATCGGAACTGGCCCCATTGGGCCGGGTCATGGCCGCCGCCAAATCGTCGGCACTCCTGTAGGCCTGTGGCGGGTTCACCACTGCATCGAAAAGCCCCGCTGCCCATCCCGCGCCCAAACCTGGTCCGATCATAAATACTCCCCGCCTGCCTGAATGTTGGGAATACCGTTGATATCCCTGCCTCAGTCTAAGAAGCGAAATACTCGATGACTCGGGGGCAACTCTTACCGCGGCGTACGATCACTCTTCCCATGGCGTAGGCCCTTAAAGCCGCCCTAGAACCTGCTGACAACCTCGCACCAACGCCGCCAGACGATCTCTGGACCAGTGCGCACCATAGAACCAGACGACCCTCGACACTCCGTCGACGTCGGTGCCCGCGGGCACGCTGAAGCGTGGGTTATCGGCAGTCGCTGCTTTGTGGAAAGCAACACCTTGCGCATCCGCCACCACCCCATCCAGGCGGTTTTCCGTGACCCGGTCGTTAATCTCATTGCCGGGGTCCAGGGTGAAGTGACGTGTGTCATCGGTCACCCGCGCCGTCACAGGCACCAATTGCGCACCGGCTGCACGCAGTACGTCCAGTACCCGGGCAAAGTGCGAGCTGTGTTTGGCGGGTTTGCGCACATCACCGGTAACGTACTCGCTGGCAAAACCAATACGGCTGCCAGCCAGGGGCGGTGTGTTGATCAGATGACCCGGATCAGCGACGGGTGGAATCTCCATCATCACCCGCCCCTCGGGGTCGACGCCGCTGAGGGCAATCAGTGATAACGCGGGATCGCGCACGCTGTGCATCATGGGGCCAGGGAGGTCGAGCCTGGGGCCGTAACCGCCCGTGGAGCCAAACTCCAGGCCGCCCTGGTGAGTGGCCGAATTGACGATCGTACCGGCCGCATGACTGCCAAACACGACGCCCTGGCTGGCAGTGGGGGCGCAAGGCTGGGGAGTACAACTGTCCACCGATCCTGAAGGCTTGAACAGGCAGCGCACGCCCGGCCCCGTGACCTTCCTACTCTTATCGTCCATACACTCCCACGCCCCGGAATAAAGTTTCGAGGCGTGATTGCATCCCTTAAGCGAGGTGGATGTCTGTCGGAAATGGCTGGTTATGGCTCGTTCAAAATCCCTGAGCGCGCGATCAGACGGTGATTATCCGCTGACGTGCGCTTCACTGCCCTGATGCTCGACTTCCAGCCACCAGGCCTGCCCGCGCTCCGGCTGGTTGAGCATGAACGCCTGCCCCATCGCCGGTGTGGTGATCGACACGTTACGCTCCCATGCCAGCGCCATGATGCGGTCGAAGGGTTCGTGCCATGCATGAAACGCCAGGTCGAACGTGCCGTTATGGATCGGCAGCAGCCAGCGGCCCTTCAAGTCGATGTGCGCCTGCAGGGTTTCTTCCGGTTGCATGTGCACGTGGGGCCAGTCGACGTTGTAGGCACCCGTCTCCATCAGGGTCAGGTCAAACGGGCCGTACTGCTCGCCGATACGCTTGAAGCCCTCGAAATAGCCGGTATCGCCGCTGAAGAAAATTCGCCGTGAGCCGTCGATCATCACCCACGAACACCACAGCGTCTGGTTGCCATCGAACAGGCCGCGCCCGGAAAAGTGCTGGGCCGGCGTGGACACAAAACGAATCCCGTCCACTTCAGTGCCCTGCCACCAATCCAGCTGCCGCACCTTGCTGGCATCCACGCCCCACTTGACCAGCGTATCGCCCACACCCAGCGGCGCGAGGAAATAGCGGGTCTTGTCCGCCAGTTGCACCACCGCCTTGTGGTCCAGATGGTCGTAGTGGTTGTGGGAAAGAATCACCGCCTCGATCGGTGGCAGGTCCTCAAGGCTGATCGGCGGCTGATGGAAACGCTTGGGGCCCGCCCAACTGAACGGCGAAGCACGCTCGGCGAACACCGGGTCGGTCAGCCAGAACTTGCCGCGCATTTTCAGCAGAACAGTGGAATGGCCGAGGCGGAAAACGCTATGGTCCGGGGCGGCAAACAGTTGCTCGCGAGTCAGCGGCTGCACCGGGATCTCACCCACCGGGCGCGTGCTGCGGGGCTTCTGGAAGAGCATCTTCCACATGATGCCCAGGGTCTTGCCCAAGCCGCCATGCTGGATGGGCTTCTGATTGGTGAAGTGACCTTGATGCTGTTCGGAAGACTTGGGCGCTGTAGAAGAACTGTCGAGACGGGTTGAGATCGTGGCCATTACCGAGGAACTCCTGCAGACTGCTCTAAAAATTACACTGCACAGTGTAGTTTCTAGATTGCAACAAAACCGGGAGCAAGTAAACTACCGAGTGTAAGTTTCCCTTCAGAGCCGAACTCCCACCATGACTGTACCCCTGCGCCTCACCGACCGTAAACGCGAAGCCATCGTGGCAGCCGCCATTGCCGAGTTTCGTGACAACGGGTTCGAGGTCACCAGCATGGACAAGATTGCCGCCACGGCGGGGGTTTCCAAGCGCACGGTGTACAACCACTTCCCGAGCAAGGAAGAGCTGTTTGCCGAGATCCTGCATCAACTGTGGGCCAGCAGTGTTGCGCAACTGGACGTCAGCTACGCCAGCGACCGCCCGCTGCGAGAGCAACTGCGCGGGTTGCTGCAGGCCAAGATGACGATGATGTCGGACGCCAACTTCCTCGACCTGGCCCGGGTCGCGATTGCCGCCACCATCCACTCGCCGGAACGTGCCCAGGACATGGTCAACCGCCTGAGCAAGCGTGAAGAAGGCTTCACACAATGGGTGCGCGCCGCCCAGGAAGACGGCCGGCTGAGCTGCACCGACCCATGCTTCGCCGCCCACCAGGTGCAAAGCCTGCTCAAGGCCTTTGCCTTCTGGCCACAGATCACCCTCGGCCAGCCGACCCTGGACGCCGACGCCCAAGCGAACGTCATCGAGTCGGCCATCGACCTGTTCCTCGCAGGCTATGAGGTCGTGCCGCAGCACTGACCTGTTGCAGGAACGACATCCAAGGTCGTTTTTATCTGATTCGCCGCGTGTCCTTTGCAAATGGCCTGGAAGGACACTGATTATTCCCACGCGAATAACTGACAATATTCACACGTATTATCCGACCAGTGGTTTTCCCGATCACGTGTGCCGTCGTACCTGCAAAAAAAGAATCGACCCAGGAATCTATGGAAAACCAACGAGGCAAAGGGCTGTCATTTGCCAGACGTATCTACAGGCCAAGGATCATCGGCCTGGGCATCGGCTGCATCAGCGTCATCGCCGCGCTCTACCCACTGCAAATGCCAGGCTGGGTCTGGGCGTTGCTGCTGTTCAATGGTTTTGGCTGGGCGCACCTGGCCTATCAACTTTCGACCCGCTCCGATTTCCCCTACAAGGCGGAACGGCGAAACCTGCTCTACGACTCGCTGCTCGGCGGGTTCTGGGCGGCGACTACACAGTTCACACCACTGACGGCCGTGACCATCCTGTCGATGATGACCATGAACAACGTAGCCGCCGGCGGCAAACGCCTGTTCCTCCACGGCATCGTGGCGCAACTGGCAGGTATCGGCGTGTCCTGGCTGCTGTTTGGCATCCACTTCAATCCCGACGTCAGCCTGGTCCAGGTCTACGCCTGCCTGCCGATGCTGACCCTGTATCCCATGGCGCTGGGCATGGTCTGCTACCGCCTGGCGATCAAATTGTCGGAACACAAACGCGCCCTGAGCGCCTTGAGCCGCACCGACAGCCTCACCGGCCTGCTCAACCACGGTTCGTGGAAAGACCTGCTGCACCTGAAGTTTCACAAGTGCCAGCAACAACATGGGAACGCCACCATCGCACTGATCGACATCGACCATTTCAAGCAGATCAACGACAGCTATGGGCACATCATCGGTGACCAGGTTCTGCGCCAACTAAGCCTGGAACTTCGACGCAACCTGCGGGCAAACGACCTGGCCGGGCGATACGGCGGCGACGAGTTCTGTGTGATTCTTCCGGACATGCCCATGGAACAGGCCGCGCAAGTCATGGAACGCATGCGCGAGGTGTTCAGCAATTACCGCAACCCGGAAATCCCCGAACTGCGGGTCAGCCTGAGCATTGGCCTGGCGTCTTTCCAGAGCACCTTCACCGACGCGGCCATGTGGCTCAACGCAGCGGACCGCGCGCTGTACGCGGCCAAGGACACCGGCCGTAACCGAGTCAATATCAGCGACTACGTGGTCGCCCATTCCGCCTGAATCCCGCCCTCTGCATCTCGTCTGAATTAAACGCGCCCGTCGCCGACCGATAGCATAATGCCGCCATTGGTCGACTGGCGTAGAACTTCTTGCCGGCCATACGACTCAGAACCCGCTGTTCCACCCCGCTGCCAGCACAAGGAAGCTGGCAATGAGCACGTTTGCCGTATGGCCAGGCCTTACGGTGGCAGGCGACCCCATGGATACCCCCGACGCTTGCTTCCCCCGAGCACACGACCATGCTATTCAACGCCCATAAAAAAACCATCAGTACCCTGCAAGCCACCCTTGCCCAGCAAGCCAGCCTTCTCGACGCCATCGACCGCTCCATGGCGGTGATTGAATTTGATCTGCAAGGCACGGTCCTGCGGGCCAACGAGAATTTCCTCAAGGCCATGGGCTACACCGCCGACCAAGTCGTGGGCCAGTCCCACCGCCTGTTCTGCACCCCGGCCTTTGCCCGCAGCGCCGAGTACGGCCAACTGTGGACGCAATTGCGCAACGGCCAATTCCAGTCCGGGACCTTCGAACGGGTGACCAGCGGCGGCCAGCCGATCTGGCTGGAGGCCAGCTACAACCCGGTGCGCGACGAGTCCGGCAGCGTGGTGAAAGTGGTGAAGTACGCCATGGACGTCACCCCGAAAATGCAGGCCGAGAGTGAAGCCAACGCCAAGTTGCAGGCCATCGACCGCGCCATGGCGGTGATCGAGTTCAACCTCGACGGCACCATCATCAGCGCCAACCAGAATTTCCTGCAGCGCATGGGCTACAACCTGGCGCAGGTGCAGGGCAAGCATCACCGCATGTTCTGCACACCGGAGCTGGCCAACAGCAGCGCCTACAGCGATTTCTGGCGACGGCTGAACCAGGGTGAGCTGTTCAACGGCCAGTTCGAACGCATCGACAAAAACGGCCAGGTGGTGTGGCTGGAGGCCAACTACAACCCGGTGTACGACGCCAGCGGGCGCCTGTGCAAGGTGGTGAAATACGCCTCCGACGTCACGGCCATGGTGGAGAAACACGCGGCCGACGCGCAAAGCGCCACCCAGGCTTATCACATCTCGCTGCAAACCCGGGACATCGCCGAAAAAGGCGCCGAGGTGATCCAGCAGACCGCCACCGGCATGCGTGAGATTGCCGCCAATATCGACGGTTCTTCCGCGCTGATCGCCAAGCTGGGCGAGCGTTCGCAGCAGATCACCGCCATCGTCAACACCATTCGCGGGATTGCCGACCAGACCAACCTGCTGGCATTGAACGCTGCCATCGAAGCCGCACGCGCCGGCGAACAAGGGCGTGGCTTTGCGGTGGTGGCCGATGAAGTGCGGCAATTGGCGGCGCGCACCAGCGGTTCAACGGCCGAGATTTCGTCGATGATCGAGATGATCCAGACCGAAACCCGCCAGGCCATCGACAGCATGGACGGTACCCGCGACCGCGCCGCCCAAGGCGTGGACCTGGCCAACCAGGCCGGCACGGTGATCCTGCAGATTCGCGAAGGCGCCAGCGAGGCGGTGCAGGCTGTGAGTGCGTTTGCCAATGAACGGGGCAACAGGTAAGCGACAGGGTTCTTCATGTGCCAGGCCGAGGGCTCGGTCTATAGTGGTGGCTTGTCTTACGCCACGGATTCGAGCCCGCCATGACCCCGGATAAACCTGAAGCCAACGTTGACCACCTGCGCTTTCATCGTAAACACGCCCATCTCGCGCCGACCTTTGGCAACGACACCTTTGCGTTGAAAGCCGAAGCCTTCGCGCGCTTCTTTGGCACCCCGACGTTCCTGGGGGCGCAAACGGCAATCGTGATTCTGTGGGTCGTGCTCAACATGACCGGCATCACGCACTTTGACGTCTACCCGTTCATCCTCTTGAACCTGGCGTTCAGCCTGCAATCGGCCTATGCCGCCCCCTTGATTTTGCTCGCCCAGACCCGCCAGGCCGCACGGGACAAGGCCCAATCCGACGCCGACGCCCAGCACCGCGAAGCCCTGGCCGTGGCCAACACCGAACGCCAGGCCCAGGCGGCGCAGACCACCAAGCAACTGCTGGAACTGTTGGAGCAGAACACCAAGCTCACCGAGATGACCAAACAACTGACCGAACGCATCGAAGGGCTGACCAGCGAAATGCACGACCAATTCGTGCGCAAGACCTGACCCTCCCACGCATCCCGTGTGGGAGCCGGCTTGCCTGCGATAGCATCTGCGCGGTATGCCTGATGCACCACAGCGCCTGTATCGCAGGCAAGCCAGCTCCCACAGTTATCTCACCGGCAAGCGCACATGCTGGCTCAACTGATCAAATAACGTCACCACCGAGCGCAAGGCCCGGCAATCGGGGCGCGTCAGCAGCCACAGGGCGGTGTCGTGCCCCACCAGCGGCGGGCTCAACGGTTCCAGACCCGCGCCCAGCAGGTAATCCGGCAACGCGGCCACGCCGAGTCCCGCGCGCACCAGCTCGGTTACCGAAACCATGCTGTTGCAGCGATAGGCTGGCATCACTCCCGGCAAGTGCTGGCGCCGCCAGGTGACGGTGGGGTGATCCGGCAGGAAGTCATCCGGCGCGATCCAGTTCAGGGCCGCCAGTTCCTCCCCCGCATGCTGGCGGGAATAGTCGGCACTGGCGCACACCCGATACGACACCGTGCCCAGGCAACGTCCTACCAGATGCTCGGGCGGTGCCTTGGTCAGGCGCAGGGCGATATCCGCATCGCGGCGGCTGAGGTTGGCGAAGTCATTGGACGTGCTCAGCTCCAGGGTCAACGCCGGGTAGCCCGGCATGAACTGCGCCAGGGCCGGCAGCAACAGTGACTGCAATACCGAGTCCGTGCACGTCAGGCGCACCGTACCGCTGATCACTTCACCGCCCTGCTCCACTCCCACCCGTGCTGCCTCCAGCGCCTGTTCGGCACGTTCGGCCTGCTCGGCGAGGGTGGTGGCCAAGGTGGTGGGCAGGTAGCCGGCGCGGCTCTTTTCGAACAGCGTCTGGCCCAGCGCCGTCTCCAGCCGCCGCACCGCGCGAAACACCGTAGACACGTCCACCCGCAGCAACGCCGCCGCCCGCGCGAGCGTGCCGCCGCGCACCAGGGCGAGGATCAGGGAAAGGTCGGGGTAGTCGATCTGATAGTGCACCGCTGCATTGAACATGTGTGTTAACGCCAATATTGATTGCGTGAGCGCCAATCTATAGTGAGCGCCAGGACTCAACAAGCCACGGATACCCTCGATGAATAAAACCACCCTGCACCTGGCCCTGATCGGCGACTACGATGCCCAAGTTACCGCCCACCAGGCCATTCCCCTGGCGTTGCAACAGGCCGGCGCGGCGCTGGGCCTGACGGTGCGGTTCGACTGGCTGGCCACCGACACGATCAAATCCACCGAACAACTGCAGCACTACGACGGCTTCTGGTGCGTCCCCGCCAGCCCTTACCGTGATCTGGACGGCGCCCTGCTGGCCATCCGTTATGCCCGTGAACAGCGGCGCCCTTTCCTCGGCACCTGCGGCGGTTTTCAACACGCTGTGCTGGAATATGCCCGCAACGTGCTGGGCTGGGCCGACGCAGAACACGGCGAACTGGCTCCCGATTCGCCCCGTGCAGTACTCACGCCCCTGACCTGTGCGCTGGTGGAAGCGACCGACACCATCCGCTTGATGGCCTATACCCGCATCGCCGAGGCCTACGCCACCCTGGATATCCATGAAGGCTACCGTTGCCGCTATGGCATCAATCCAGACTTCGAAAGCGCATTGCTGGAAGCCGACCTGATTGCCAGCGGCCATGACTCGGCGGGTGACCTGCGGGCGGTGGAGTTGCTGGGCCATCCGTTTTTTGTCGCCACCCTGTTCCAGCCGGAACGTGCGGCGCTTAAAGACGTCACCCCGCCGCTGGCCATTGCGCTGCTGAAGGCCTGCGCATGATCGCCAAGACACCCAAACCGCCGTACTACGCCGTGGTGTTCAGTTCATTGCGCACTGAAGGTGACAACGGTTACGGGCAAGCCGCCGACCGCATGCTGGAACTGGCCCGGCAACAACCCGGTTTTCTCGGCGTGGAATCGGCGCGCGGGGACGACGGGCTGGGTATCACGGTGTCCTACTGGAGCAGCGAAGCCGCGATCCTGGCCTGGAAGCAGCACGCCGAACACACTGAGGTGCGCGAACAGGGCCGCGCCACCTGGTACTCGGCGTGCCATACGCGGGTGTGCAAGGTGGAGCGGTCTTACGCGTTCGAGCGCTGAAACCTCAGCCCGTGTAAAACACTTAATGTGGACAAGGGAGGCTCTGTGGTGAGGGCGCTTGCTGTAGTGAGGGAGCTTGTGTGGCGAGGGAGCTTGCTCCCGCTGGGCTGCGAAGCGGCCCCAAAATCTTGGGAGCGCTGCGCACTCCAGCGGGAGCAAGCTCCCAAGCCACAGCAAGCTCCCAAGCCACAAAAAGCGCTCCAGCCGCAGGGCTATGCGGCACTCAACTGACCAGACTGCGCACCGCACTGATCTGTGGAATCTCCACCCGACGCATGTACACCCGCAGCGGTTCCGTGATGTTGATGCGATCGTCGATGTTCTGGTCCAGCAACAACTGGATCCGCTCGCGGGACAAGGTCATGGCCTGCCCGTCGACCGGCAGCCAGACAAACTCGGCGGTTGGGATGATGCCGTCATCGGCCACGTCCATGCCGAAGGAGTCTTCGCTGAAACGGACGATGTACTGGCCAGTCTTGCGGTTCAGGCCGACAAAACCCTGGAGTTGGTCGGCGGCCTGGCAGATAAGCTCGGAGGTGATGCGCATGGTAAACCTCACTGAAAAGTCCTACTTGGACTGGAAAGATGGTTTACACGCGTGGCAGGAAAATCTGCCCTCTGATGGGGCAATTCAAGGCAAGAGTACTGCATCGCACCGCACAAAAGTGCAGAAAAATGGCCGGTGAACACGTTAATGTCGGTTTGGTGATAGCGCCATTCGCAAGCAATTGTTAAAAAGGAGCCCTTCTCAAAGTTACCTCCACGAAAGGACTTCGCATATGCCTGTCACGTTTACCAAGAGTGCCCTGCTGCTGGCCCTGATGCTGGGCCTTGGCCACGCACAGGCGGCAAGCCCGATCAGCCCTACCGAACTCGCGGCCAACGAAGGCATCCCGCACCCTGCCGTGATTGCCCACCGTGGCGCCTCCTTCGATGCACCGGAATCCACCGCCGCCGCCTACAAAGTCGCGCGCGACCTGGGTGCCGACTACCTGGAAATGGACCTGCAACGCAGCAAGGACGGCGTGCTATTCGCCCTGCATGACAACAACCTGCAACGCACCACCGACGTCGCCACCAAGTTCCCGGAGCGCAAGGATAGCCCGGCCAACGAATTCACCTGGGCCGAGCTTAAAACCCTGGACGCCGGCAGCTGGTTCAACGCCGCCTACCCGGACCGTGCCCGCCCGGGCTTCGTCGGCCTGAAAATTCTCAGCCTGGACGAAATCATCAAGATCGCCGAAGGCAACCCGCAGCACAAACCCGGCCTGTACATCGAAACCAAGGAGCCGAAGCAATTCCCGGGCATCGAGGCCGACCTGAAGAACAAACTGCTGGATAAAGGCTGGTTGAGCTCCACCGGCTCCAACCAGGCCCAGAAAAACATCGGCGTCGGCCAGGGCAAGGGCCGCGTGGTGCTGCAAACCTTTGAGAAAGACAGCCTGAAAGAACTGCAAAAAGAGATGCCCAACACCCCGAAAATCCTGCTGTTGTGGGTAGGTGAAGGCAGCATCGAACCGAAATCCAAGGTGCCCTTCGCCGAGTCCGGCGAGCCGAGCAAAGCCGCCTACTACGCCAAGCAGGAGCCGAAGGACGCCGCCGAGTTCGAAAAATGGATCGACGAGGCCAAGAGCCTGGGCGCCATCGGTACCGGCCCTTCGGCACAACTGACCAACCTCGGCGACCAGAGCTACTCCGACCTGGTCAAACCCGAGATGAACCAGTTGACCCACGACAAGGGCTTGCTGGTGCACGTGTACACCGTGGATGAACCGGTGGACTTCGACAAGGTCATGAAAGCCGGCGTCGATGGCATCTTCACCAACCGCGCTGCCGAACTGCTGAAGTACTACAAGCGCTGGCCATCCTCGAGTGTGGCCGACCTGCTGCAGGACAACGGTTACTGAGTGAGCCCCGAATGGTCAGGTCGCCTGTGGCTGGGGCCTGACTACGGGCTGATCCAGGGCATACCGGGGCGCACCGCGCCCCACGCACACTATGCCCATCAGCTGATGTTCTCCGCGGGCGGGCCGGTCACGGCCAGCCTCGATGGCTGTGCCATCACGGCCCATCGCCTGTTTATCCCGTCCAGAATGCCCCACGCCATCCTCCACTCCCACGGTGAGGTGTTGATGGTGTATGCCGAACCCGGCGCCTTTGACTTCGACGCTTTGCAGGCCGCCCTGGCCGACAGTGAACGGTCCCTGGAAGCACTCGAGCGCACGCTGCGCCAATTGCCGAGACGCGCACTGGAAGATGCCAGGGTGGAGCGCGCGCTGTCGGCGCTGGATCAGCAACTGAGTGGCAAGGTCTCGGCCCACGCCCTGGCACAGGCGGCGCACGTTTCGTTGAGCCAGCTGGAACGTTTGTTCGCCAACCAACTGGGTTTGCCCGTGCGTCGCCTGGTGTTGTGGCGGCGCTTGCGAGTGGCGCTGGGACTGGCGCTCGGCGGCAGCACCCTGACCGAGGCTGCCCATGGCGCCGGGTTCGCCGATTCGGCGCACTTTTCCCGGACCATGAAGCAACTATTCGGCGTCACGGCCGGGGCGTCGTTGCGCAACCTGCACGTACGAATCCTGGACTAGACCCGCGGGAACCGGCGGCTCCTTGCTCAAGCGCACCGTCCTGAACGGGTCGCGCAACTGCGCCACATACTCCCGCGGAAAATCCGGCCGGCTGCCAATCCCCAAGTCGCCCTGCCCCATTCGATAGTCATGGCTGTAAAACGCCGTACCCAAGAGCCAATCCCACAGATTGAAAAACAAGCCGAAATTCACATCCCCAGCCCGGCCATATTTCATGTGATGAAAACGATGCACCGGCGCCCAGGCGAACACCCAGCGCAGCGGCCCCAGGCGCATGTCGACATTGGAATGCTGCAACAGCAACTGCACGGCAATCGCCAGGGCCAGCAGCAGCGCCACCTCCGTGGGAATGCCCAGCAGGATCAACGGCGCCAACCCGGCCGTGGCTTCCAGCATCTGGTGCAACGGATGCTTCATCAAGCCATTGAAGCCATACAGCCGTTGCACGCTGTGGTGCACCGCGTGCAGGCGCCACAAGGCAGCGACTCGGTGGCTGGCGTAATGCATCAGGGTGATGCCCGCATCGGCAATGAAGATCGCCAGCAGCAATTGCGCCCAGAGCGGCCACGCCCGCGGCCATACACCGTCGACGGCCAACAGCGCGGTCAGCACCGGCAAGATCAACAAGCCCGCCGCATTGAGGCCCTCATTGACCAACGCGTGAATCAAGTCGCGACGACGATCACCCTGGTTGCGATTCCACTGCGGCTCATAGGGCAACCACCACTCGGCGATAAACGACACCGCCACCGCCAGAACAAATACCAGCCCCAGCCACTGCAGCGCATCCCTCTGCACCAGCCACAGCGCCCACCCGATAAACCCCGCCCAGAACAAGGGCGCATACACCCAGGCCATTAACTGTTTCATCTGTGCCTCCCGTAAGTGAGACGCCAGCATGAAACCCCGCACTCGCCGCCGATTGAACAAACGGCGCAATCTTAAGGGTGAGTTAAGTTGCGCTGGTTAACCTGATCCCACTTAAACAGCTCACCCCAAAGGATCACACCATGAAAAACCTGACCGCTCTGTTCGCTGCTGCCGCCTTGACCCTTACCGCCGGTTTGGCCCAGGCCGATGTTCGCCCGGACCAGATTCCGAGCCTGCTCAAGTCCGGTGCCGTGATGGATTTTGAAAAGCTCAACGCCAAGGCCGTGGCCCAGCACAAAGGCGCCACCATCGTTGACACCGAACTGGAAGACAAAGCCGGCCGCCTGGTCTACGAGACCGAACTGCGTGACACCAGCAACGTGAAGTGGGACGTGAAGCTGGATGCCAAGACCGGCGAAGTCCTGGAAAACAAGCAAGACACTTGAGTTGAACCGCAAAAACGCCGCGCCGCCTTCGGGCCGCGCGGCTTTTTTATGCGCGCTCGTCGCCCAGAAGAGCAATTAGTCTAATTAGCGTGAACGAATTTGTACCTTACGCCGCCAAGCTCGCTAGAATCCCAACCATCAGCCAAGGCACAACGCCAGCAGCATCAGGACCGGAACCGTTCGCCATGGGGCAAAAAGCCGTCGACATTGCCACCATTGGCAGAATCAGCGCCGTCCCGGCGATTCTCCAAGTAGTCAGCGAGATGACCGGCTTGCGTTTTGCGGCCGTGGCCCGGGTCACCGACGATTCCTGGACCGCCTGCGCCGTGCGCGACCAACTGGACTTTGGCCTGCCCGTGGGTGGCGAGCTGGACCTGACCACCACCCTGTGCCACGAAATACGCGACTCCCACGTCTCGATCGTGATCGACAAAGCCAGCGAAGACCCGCTGTACCGCGACCACCACACGCCGCGCATCTACCACTTTGAAAGCTACATCTCGGTGCCGGTGTTCCGCACCGACGGGCGTTTCTTCGGCACCATCTGTGCCCTGGACCCGAACCCGGCGCAACTGCGCAGCAGCACCATCCAGTCGACCATGGAGTCGTTTGCCCGGGTGCTGTCGCTGCAGATCGAAGCCGAAGAAAGCCTCCAGCAGACCGAAGCCGACCTGCAGCAGGAGCGGGAAACCGCCGAACTGCGCGAACAATTCATCGCCGTGCTCGGCCACGACCTGCGCAACCCGCTGTTCGCCATCAACGTCGGCGCCGAACGCCTGCTGCGCAAACACCCGGACCCGGCCACCGACACCCTGGTGCGGCACATGCTGGCCAGCGGTCGCCGCGCCTCGCAACTGGTGGAGGACGTACTGGACTTTGCCCGCGGGCGAATGGGCAGCGGCATCCCGGTGAACATCAGTGAATGCACTGGGCTTGAAGACACTTTGCAGCATGTGGTGGAAGAGGTGCAGCACGTCCATCCAAAGCGGCTGATTCACGCCCGCATCGGCAATCTCAAGGGTGTGAAAGGCGACCGCGAGCGGCTCGCGCAATTGCTCTCCAACCTGGCCGCCAACGCCATCAGCCACGGCAATCCGCAAGGGCCGGTTGAAGTCAGTGCGCAGGTCAACGCCGGCACGTTTGAGTTAACGGTGAAAAACCTTGGGCTGATCAGTGAGCAAGCCATGCCGCTGCTGTTCCAGCCCTACTCCCGACCGACGGGCGCCCTGCCCCAGGCCGGGTTGGGCCTGGGGTTGTACATCGTCAAACAGATTGCCGACGCCCATGGCGGGCGGCTGGAAGTGTCTTCCAGCGAGCAGGACGGCACGGTGTTCAGCTTCAGCTTGCCCACAGGCGATTGACGGCCACCTCAAACCGTCACAAAAGCGTCAAATTCAGTTGCCATGATGCGCTCAGGTGAACCTGTGAAATTTCCTACAGGCACTTTCCCTGCGAGCCTCCATGAACCACAGCATCGACCACAGCCACCAGGACTCAGACCTGTTTGGCTTGCTCTACGGTTTTCGTTTCCGCCCCGGTGAAAAGGGCGAACAGATTGATTCAGCCACTGCCCTTGCGGCCTTGCAGCAGCCCGGAGACCCCGACGAATTTCTGTGGCTGCATTTGAACCTGGCCCACGCCGCCTGTGAGCGCTGGATGCAGGCGCACCTGAACCTGCCGGAAGAATTCTTCGAAGCCTTGCACGAAGGCTCACGCTCCACCCGCATCGAACACGTGGACTCGGCCTTGCTGGCGGTGGTCAACGACGTGGTCTTCAACTTCAGCAGCATGGTGTCTTCAGACATTTCCACCTTATGGGTGTGCGCCCGCAGTCGGCTGCTGATCAGCGCGCGCCTGCAACCGCTGCATTCGGTGGACAAGCTGCGCTCGTCGGTTAAGGCCGGTGAACACTTTCGCTCGCCGCTGGAACTGTTGGTGCATTTGCTGCGGGACCAGGGCGAGGTGCTGACACAGATCGTGCGCAAGACCAGCCTCAGCGTCGACCAGATCGAGGACCAGTTGCTGTCGTCACGCCTGTCCACCAACCGCGCCGAACTGGGTGCCGCGCGCCGGGTGCTGGTGCGCCTGCAACGGTTGCTGGCGCTGGAGCCGGGCTCGTTGCTGCGGCTGCTCAATCGTCCGCCCCAGTGGCTGCAGAAGGAAGACGTGAAAGAGCTGCGCAAATCCACCGAGGAGTTTGCGCTGATCATCAACGACCTGATGGCGTTGGGTGAGCGCATCAAGCTGCTGCAGGAAGAGATCGCCGCCAACCTCAACGAACAGAGCAACCGCACGTTGTTCACCCTGACCGTGGTCACGGTGCTGGCGTTGCCGATCAACATCATTGCCGGTTTTTTTGGCATGAACGTTGGTGGTGTGCCGCTTTCTACAGACCCTGAAGGCTTCTGGATTCTGGTGGCGCTGGTGGCAACGTTCACGTTGATTGCCGGGCGCTGGGCGTTTCGCAAGCGCAAGGATTATTGAATTTGAAATGCGATCAATGTGGGAGCTGGCTTGCCTGCGATAGCGGTGGTGACTGATACACCGCTATCGCAGGCAAGCCAGCTCCCACATTTTATCGGCGGTGTTTTATAGACCGGCGGCAACTTCAATTCCCTAAACACTGATTTACCGCAGCATCTCTGTAACATTCTGCAACGATCATGACGGATATCCTCCCTCAACACTGGATGTTCCGGCATGGCAACCCCTTCGCTGACCGCCTCCACCGCCTCCGTCACCAACGGTCCCAAACCGCGCCTGGACAAAAAACCGGGCCTGGTGACGGTGATCATTTTCTTCGCCGTACTCGCCATGGGCCTGTTGTTCACCGCCTACAGCCTGATGCACGACATGCACGAGCTGGGCACGGTGGTCACCACCTGGACGCCGTTCCTGCTGCTGGGCGTGGCGCTGTTGATCGCCCTGGGCTTCGAGTTCGTCAACGGCTTCCACGACACCGCCAACGCGGTGGCCACGGTGATTTACACCAACTCATTGCCACCGCATTTCGCGGTGGTGTGGTCGGGCTTTTTCAACTTCCTCGGCGTGCTGCTATCCAGCGGCGCGGTGGCGTTCGGCATCATCGCCCTGCTGCCGGTAGAGCTGATTTTGCAGGTCGGCTCCTCCGCCGGCTTTGCGATGATCTTCGCGCTGTTGATCGCCGCGATCCTGTGGAACCTCGGCACCTGGTGGCTGGGGTTGCCGGCGTCGTCGTCCCACACCTTGATCGGCTCGATCATCGGCGTGGGCGTGGCCAACGCCCTGATGCATGGCCGCGACGGCACCAGCGGTGTGGACTGGGGCCAGGCGATCAAGATCGGTTATGCGCTGCTGCTGTCGCCGCTGATCGGCTTCGCCTTCGCCGCCCTGCTGTTGCTGGCGCTGCGGGCCTTCGTGAAAAATCGCTCGCTGTACAAAGCGCCAAAAGGCGATACCCCGCCGCCTTGGTGGATTCGCGGCATGCTGATCGCCACCTGCACCGGTGTGTCGTTTGCCCACGGGTCCAACGACGGCCAAAAAGGTATGGGCCTGATCATGTTGATCCTGGTGGGCACCCTGCCGATGGCCTACGCGTTGAACCGCACCATGCCGGCCGGTGAGTCGTTGCAGTTTGCCGCGGTGGCCGAAGTCACCCAGGCCGCCCTGGTAAAAGCGGCGCCGCAACTGGCTCCCGCCGACTCTCGCGGCACCTTGTCGACCTACGTACGCACCAAGGAAGCCACCCCGGAACTGGTGCCCGCCCTGGCCGCCATCACCGGGCATATCGGTGAGGAAGTGAAGAGCTACGGCTCCCTGGCCGCCGTACCGGCCGAGGCCGTGGGCAACGTGCGTAACGACATGTACCTGACCAGCGAAACCATCCGCCTGATGGACAAGGGCAAGGTCGGCAACTTCGACGCCGACACCCAGAACAAGCTGCAACTGTTCAAGCAACAGATCGACAACGCCACACGGTTTATCCCGCTGTGGGTCAAGATCGCCGTGGCAATCGCCCTCGGGCTGGGGACCATGGTCGGCTGGAAACGTATCGTGGTGACCGTGGGCGAGAAGATCGGCAAGACCCACCTGACCTACGCCCAGGGCGCATCCGCCGAGATGGTGGCGATGCTGACCATCGGCGCGGCAGACATGTATGGCTTGCCGGTGTCCACCACCCATGTGTTGTCGTCGGGTGTGGCCGGGACCATGGTGGCGAACGGCGGTGGCTTGCAGATGAAGACCATCCGCAACTTGCTGATGGCCTGGGTGCTGACCTTGCCGGCGGCGATTCTGTTATCGGGCAGCCTGTACTGGCTATTCACCCAATTGTTCTGACACAACCCGATAAAAATGTGGGAGCGGG